>JAJECV010000106.1 GCA_022821875.1 Rhodothermales bacterium | reverse complement strand
ACTCTGCAACCACCGTGCTCTCACTTGAGCGGGCGATTGGCCGGAAGTCGGAGGCTTTCATCTGATCACTCATTCGGCCTCTTTGAACGTAAGGAGCCGGTCACGATAATACTCATATTGTTTACGGCGTGCGGTGATTTCGGCGGGCAGTCCATGCGACAGGTCATTCACCAGCGCATCAAACCTGTCTAGGATCGCTACGATTTCGTGCTGAACTTTAAGTGGAGGGACTTGTATCTTGGTTTGAAGAAGCTTATCATTGTAGAGCCGCCGAATAGTCCCCCCATCGGTATTCCAATTAACTATTTGATACCAGTGAAAGAGATACTTATTTGAAACCAGCGACTCGTCATTATCCAGCCAGACAATATTGGAATCTTGAAAGTAGGCATCTTTCCCATCATATGGTATGGCACGTCCTATAGTTCCAGCGGCCGAAATAAGAATGTCCCCCGTTTTAGGGAAGGAATATTTGGTTTTGTATTCTTGGTAAAGAACTCTGGGAATGAAAGCATCTGGATCTGACCCAAATGTACCGATCTTAAAGAAGGGAATACCACCTTTCGGCTGGGTCTCACGTTTAAATACACGTTTACACATAGAGACTTTCCCGATGTCACCTAATGTCATTGATCGTCCTTCCGATGAGTTCAGAAGTTTGTCCCGGTAGTACTGATACTGCCGCTTCCTCGCCTCCAACTCTGCCTCCAGTTCCGTCTCCAGTTCTGCCTCCAACTCCGTAAACTTATCCAGTATCCCGACAATCGCATGTTGGATTTCAAGCGGAGGAAGGGGAACCTTGAATTTTCTCACTGCGCTATCAGAAATTGCCGGATAACTTGCACCGCGTTGATTGGCTTCCACATAACTGTAAAAATTTTCTGTGCCCAAAATGTGGAACAGAAAGTGAGGATGAAGTAAATGTGATCTCGGACGCAGAACACAAAACCCGGTACTGCATATCTGTCCGGTATATTCTTCAGGTATTAGACAATAGCGTTTCAGCGTCGGTCTAGTTGTGCCAAAAAGGACATCACCTTTAAGGATTATTTTTTGCGCTCTGTTCGGTGCAGAATCACTATCAATGGTTTTTGTGTCTCCGATGCTATGAGTTACCCGATTCACCGAAGTGAGGTCAACGTAATTAAATTTCTTGCCTTTGGAATCTTGCCAGCGAATGTTGGAAGTTCTCTCGGTAAGTGCGCCAATTGCCTCAAACTTCACCCCTCCAGGGCACTGTTCGGCAATCAATTTTTCAATCTGACTCATGGTGCTCCCCCTCCAGATCGGCCACAACTACATCAATCTCAGTCCTGAGTTCGCTCTGCCTCGCAACAATACGGGCAATGTCGGTATTGAGTATCTGGATGTTGATCGCCTCACGGGTATCCTCCTGTTCAACATAGGAGGATACCGCAATGTTGTAGTCGTTCTCTGCAATCTCACGGCTGTCCATAAGACACGCAAAATACTCCACATCCCTGCGCCCGGCAAATGCATCCAGGATTTTTTGCTGATGCTCCGGCAGGAGAGTATTCTTGTTCCCGCTTCGTGCAAATTCATTGGAAGCATCTATAAACAGAACCGCGTTATCACGTTTGGATCTCTTCAGAACGACAATACAGGTGGCAATACTCGTTCCGAAAAAGAGTTCTTTGGGCAGTTGAATGACCGCGTCAATGTAGTTGTTATCAATCAGATACTGCCGGATCTTCTGCTCCGCGCCACCACGGTAAAGTACCCCCGGAAATTCAACAATCGCCGCCGTGCCGTCCACCGACAAAGAGGACAGAATGTGCATGGTGAAGGCGAGATCCGCCTTACTCGGAGGTGCAAGTACTCCCGCAGAGGCGTAGCGCGGATCGTTGATCAGCAGTGGGTTGTTTTTGCCGGGCCATTTGACAGAATAGGGCGGATTCGATACGACTGCGTCAAAGGGAGCCTCGTCAAGGTGCGCCGGGTCAATCAACGTATCTCCAAGGGCAATGTCAAACTTCTCAAAATTGATGTCATGCAGAAACATGTTGATTCGGCACAGATTGTAGGTCGTCAGATTGATCTCCTGCCCGAAGAACCCTTGACGCACCTTATCTCGGCCGAGCACCTTGGCGAACTTCAATAGCAGGGAGCCGGAGCCGCAGGCGGGATCGTAGACCTTGTTCACTTCACTCTTGCCGACCAGCGTAATCCGTGCAAGCAACTCGGACACTTCCTGGGGAGTGAAGAACTCGCCTCCTGACTTGCCCGCCGCAGAGGCATACATTGTCATCAGATACTCGTATGCATCGCCAAACAGATCAATCGTGTTATCCGAGAAGCCGTTGCCATTACTCAGCGGGAGGTCGCCAATGGCATCCAGAATCTTGACCAGCTTTTCGTTACGCTTGGTTACAGTCCCCCCAAGTTTGTTACTGTTCACATCCAGATCGTTAAACAGGCCCCTCAGGTCATCTTCACTTTCGGTGCCCAGAGCAGAACCTTCGATATTGTTAAAGATGCGATGCAGAGTCTCATTGAGATTCTCGTCCTGTCGCGCCCGTGCCCGCAACCTCACAAAAAGCTCCGAGGGCAGGATATAGAACCCCTTTTCCTGTACCGTAACCTCACGAACCGGCTCCGCTTCCTCATCACTCAATACTGCGTAGTCAAAATCCCGATCCCCCGCCCGACGCTCCTGTTCATTCAGATACGAGGTCAGGTTCTCCGAAATAAACCGGTAGAACAACATCCCCAGAACATAACTCTTAAAATCCCATCCATCCACTGACCCGCGCAGGTCGTTGGCGATCCGCCAGATGATTCGATGCAGCTCTGCACGTTCGACTTCCTTGTTGTTTTTCATTCCACATTAACAGGTACCCCCCCAATTTAATGAATCTGGCCGTAGCAGCCTATACCGGCAGAACTATCTTTGTCTCCGGCAGTCTCCCTGGACAGGGAGCGAATTCTTAGACTTCGCTCGTACTGCCTGCGTCCACATATCCCTGAATCCCGTTCGGGAGGCGGACTTCAGTGCCTGTCTAACGACCGCGGCATCCTCACGGGCGGCAGGATGAAGGATACCACTATCGGACATCCTCAACGGATCCCCCGCAACTGTGTACAACCTAAAGCGGTTTCGGATGAAGCCTCTTAGAACACACAAACAAATTATAAACGGATGCAACGGCACTTTGATGGAGATCAATATGTTCTGCGCCTGCTTGCCAGTATCCTTATAGTACAGGTGCTGGTCCTGCTGTGCATAAAACTGTGGCCACTTCCTTTGCCTTCGGGGCCTCTGGATATCGTCTATTCCAATCCTGAAACGATCCAGATGGAAGAAATCGTCACTACCCGCCAAACCCGGGCCACGCCTCCACCCCCACCTCCCCTGCCCCCGGTGATCCGGCCAGAAGACATCATTCTCGAAGAAGATCTGATCCTTGACCTTGATCCACTCGCCGTAACCCGCCCTCGCATGGACGAAATCCCCGGCGAACCCGAAGTCGTGCAATCAGATGGCCCGGTTGCCTCCGAACCACCAAAACTGATCCGAATTGCCACCCCCGAATATCCCCGATCTGCACGGCGACGAAACATACGGGCAGAAGTCGTGATTACGCTGGTCGTAAATGCGCAAGGACGTGTGCAGTCGCCACAGATACTTGAGCGATATCTGGTCCATGAAACGACGCGGACGCGGGTACATGAATTAGGTCACGGACTGGAAGAAGCAGCCATCAATGCCGCCATGCGATCTCTATTTCGTCCGGCAAAGCAGGAAGGGATCGCGGTGGACAGCCGCTACAGGGTCACCTTCAACTTCGGAAATTAAGTCTCAGGGCAGATCACGCCAGCGGGCATCCTCCACCTCGTACTCCTCTCCAAATTCATCCCGATAGGTCTTTTCCGGAGACGGACCACCATCATGATCCGGGCGGTCTATCTCCACGACCTTGTAGATACGCCAGCCCGCTTTCAAGACAAAATATCCAATCAGCGCAAGTAAAACTCCCACTCCGAAACTCATGCCATTGTACCGTTTGGTGTCATCAATCCTACGCAACGCAGACGTACCTGCTCCCCGCACCCCATCAATCCACCATGCCAGATCAGAATGATTCCTGCAGTCCCGTCAGAACCTGGGCCACAGCAGACCTGCCCTGATTCAGCGTTCATACAGTTTTCTGAAAAAATACATCGTGCCATCGTGCACCGTTATTTTGCAGTGGACATCCTCAAAAGATGCCCCTGATCTGTACTGAACAGTTTCCAGGGTGTTCTGGACAGACTAGCACAATCTGTGCATTGTGCCCTTATAACTGACACCGTGGAATTAACCGGATCAGGAATATAGCATTCAGGGGACAGATCGTACCATGGCTGTAATACGAAGCGCCGCTCCTGCAACCTAGGATGTGGAAGTGTAATCCGATCCGTATTGCGTGTGATGTATCCCAGAACAAGAATGTCTACATCCAGGGTTCTCGGGGCATAGGGGAGGGATCGCTTCCGGCCTGCCCGATGCTCAATCTTCTGACAAAAATCCAATAAATCCTCCGCTCCCAGATTCGTACGTACCTCCAGTACCGCATTCAAAAAGTCCGGAGATTTATCACCGGGGTAAAGCGTATGGGCAGCCCCCTCATAAACGGGAGAGCATCGCAGATGTCTATCCAGCATCCGTAAATCTGCAGCCGCCTGCCGCAACCGCACTAGTCGGTCCCCTAAATTTGATCCCAATGCGATGTAAGCTGTCTGCATACGGTACCCCCGCCAGGACTCGAACCCGGATATACGGCTTAGGAGGCCGTCGCTCTATCCTGTTGAGCTACAGGGGCAGATGACGCACGCAACGCACGAATACGTTCAGACACAACCCCTCCAAATACCGCACTTCCCGCTACCACCACGTCAGCACCATTCTCCCTGACCTCACGCACATTGTCTGGCCCGACTCCTCCATCTACCTCCAGTAGTACGTTACTACCACTCCGATTGATCATGGATCTGAGTTGACTTGTGCGCGGACTGGCTTCGGGTAAATAGGACTGACCGGCAAACCCTGGATATACCGACATGATCATCGCCACATCAATATGCTCCAGCCAGGGACTTAATTGATCCAGTGGGGTGTCTGGATTCAAGGTTAATCCCGGCTTACACCCAAGTGTGCGAATTTTCTTAAGTGTCGGACCGATCTCTTTACAGGCTTCCACATGAATCGTGAGAATGTCTGCCCCGGCTTTCGCAAAGTCCGCAATGTACCGCTCCGGCTCTGTAATCATCAGATGCGTATCTAGAACTACACCGGTTCTCCGCTTGAGCGGCGCAAGCGCGGCGACCGCCAATGGACCAAAGGTCAGGTTCGGCACAAAGTGCCCATCCATCACATCAATATGCAACCAGTCCGCCCCCGCATCCACCGCCTCTTCAGCATGAGACTCCAGCCTGGCAAAGTCGGCAGAAAGTATGGACGGAGCAATCAACATTTTATCCTACGCAAAGATGGCCACCACGATGGCCATCAAGAGCACATTCACAAGCGCAACGGGCAACAATACCTTCCAGCCAATCTGCATCAACTGGCTGTACTTGAAGCGGGGCAGAGTCCAGCGTACCCATAAAAACAAAAACCCAAAGAAGGCAACCTTCACCATTAAACTGCCGACCTGCATCAGCGAAAGCCAGACAGATCCCTCAAGCCCCGGGAATGCCGCAAGTAACTGCGGCTCAAATGGGATCAGATAGCCCCCGAAGAAAAGCGTCGCAATCACAAACGAGGCAACAAACCAGTTCACATACTCCGCCAGAAAAAACATGCCGAATTTCATTCCGCTGTACTCCGTATGATAGCCCCCCACTAGCTCCTGCTCTGCCTCCGGTAAATCGAACGGAGCACGGTTCGTTTCTGCAAACGCAGTGATAATAAACAGAATTGCTCCGATAGGGTTACGGAAAAAATTCCATCCCAGAATTGCACCCCCCATTGCCTGATCCTCCACAATCTCCACAACGCTGAGCGATCCGGCCGTGATGACAACACTGGCCACTGCCAATCCCATAGAGAGTTCATAGGAAATCATCTGTGCACTGGAGCGGAGCCCGCCAAGAAGTGAAAACTTGCTGTTACTGCTCCAGCCGGCAAGCGTAACCCCATAGACCGAAATACTCGTCAATGCCAAAATAATCAGAACCCCCACCGCACTGTCCACAATCACAAAGCCACGGGCATACGGAATTAATGCCGGCACCGTCATCGCAATGACAACCATCACCACCGGAGCCAATGAATAAACAAACCTGCTGGCTCCTTCAGGAACCGTGTCCTCCTTGAAGACCAGCTTAAATACATCTGCGAACGGCTGAAAAAAACCTCCCGGCCCAACCCGGTTCGGCCCTGGACGATTCTGGATGAATGCCGATACCTTCCGCTCAGCGTACACCAGGCAGGATGCGGATATCAGCATAAAATTGATAACTCCAAAGCCCACCAAGGCTAAGATTCCTGGCGATAGATCCATCTTCTAACTGATCTCTTTGATGTTGACTCGAAGGCCTTTCATATCCGACGCAGGTCTATAGTGCACCAAGCCCCAAACTGGTGAGGCTCCCTGTTCTGCATGGATGCTTGTTAAAAGTAACGTTTTACCCATAACTGCGCCGCATGTTATGGAATATCGTCTGATTGAGGGAATATGGTTGCATGACTGCAATCTAAGTCTCATCTCTTCAATCCCTCGAAAAATCCATAGACATGATCATTTCAGAGTTTATTCTTATTTGCGCCCTGACTCTATATAATTCCAGATTTCAGATGAACGCCGCCGGGCCTCGGCAATTTCCTCCATAGACATTTGCTCTCGCAACACGTTTCGTTTCTCAATCGCATCACGATCCCCCTGTGCAGCAGAAAGGTTGTACCATGCATAGGCTTCTGTTTCATCTTTTGGGATTCCACTCCCGTTCTGGTACATGAATCCTAGTAAAAATTGGGATCTCATGTCTCCCTGTTCGCCAGACAAACGTAACCATTTCACAGCTTCCTCACCATCCTTTGGCACACCATTTCCAGTGGCATACATAGCTCCTAGCCTGCCCTGTGCATCAGCATTTCCCTGTTCAGCGGCCAGACGAAACCATTTCGCACCCTCTTCGGGATCCTCCGAAACTCCCCTGCCGGAGGTATACAGAAATCCTAAATGATCCTGCGCAAGAACCATTCCCTGTTCGGCAGCTAAACGAAACCACTTTACGGCTTCTGTAGCATCCTCTGCCACCCATTCCCCTTTATCATATATACATCCCACGTTATATTGTGCATGCGCATTTCCCTGATTGGCAGCCAGACGGTACCATTTCACGGCTTCTACAGCATCTTTTTCCACTCCCCTGCCTGCACCGTACATGAAACCTAGATTAAGTTGTGCACTGGCATCTCCCTGATTGGCAGCCAGACGAAACCACTTCACAGCCTCCCCGTCATCCTGTTGTGCACACTTCCCATTCATGTACATTTTCCCTAGATTGCTTTGTGCTACGGCAAGCCCCTGTTCGGCAGACATACTCAGCCATTTTACGGCTTCCTCATCGTCCTGTCGAACCCCTTTACCAAAGGCATAAAGGAACGCCAGATCATGTTGCGCCTCGGCATTACCCTGTTCAGCGGACAAACGGTACCACTTTGCGGCTCTTTTAAAATCCCCCGGTACGCCATCACCATCAGCGTACTTTTTTGCCAGAACATATTGAGCCTCATCATCTCCCTGATTGGCAGCCAGGTGGTACCACTTCGCGGCTTCCTCAGCATCCTGTGGCACTCCCCGACCCTGATCGTACATGCCTCCGAGATTATACTGCGCATCAGCATTTCCCTGCTCGGCAGACAGGTATAACCACTTTACGGCTTCCTCATCATCCTGATGCACCCCTCTACCCTCTTGATACATATCTGCCATCGCAGCTTGTCCTGCGATATGCCCCTGTTCTGCACACAGATAGTACCACTTCGCAGCTTCCCCATGGTCCTTCTTCAAGCCCATTCCCGTGTCGTACATCTTCCCCAGTTTCCACTGCGCATCCGTATCTCCCTGTTTGGCCGCCAGACGGTACCATTTCACGGCTTCCTCAACATCCTCTGGCACTCCTTCCCCAAAATCGTACAATTGTCCCAACCGGAACTGTGCAGCAGCATCGCCCTGTTCAGCAGCTAAACGATACCAGTTCGCAGCTTTCCCGGCATCCTTCGGCATCCCCTCACCACGCTCATGCATAAGTCCGAGATTATATTGTGCCTTCGGGTTCTGCTGTTCGGCGGACAAAAGGTACCACTTTTTCGCTTTCTTATAGTCCCGAGGCACACCTCGACCAAAGGTGTACATAAACCCCATTCGAAACTGCGCATCGGAATTCCCCTGTTCAACCGACAGCCGGAACCACTTTACAGCCTCCTTACAATCCTGCGGTATCCCCTTGCCCTTGTCATACATGAACCCCAGATTATTTTGCGCCTGAGCAAATCCCTGTTCGGCAGACCGGCGGTACCACTTTACCGCCATCCTATAATCCTCCTGTACCCCGATACCATTCTCGTACAT
This sequence comes from Rhodothermales bacterium, assembly GCA_022821875.1. Lineage (GTDB taxonomy): Bacteria > Bacteroidota > Rhodothermia > Rhodothermales > Bin80 > Bin80. The sequence continues at coordinate 38,805 of JAJECV010000106.1, read as the reverse complement.
GAATCCCAGATTATATTGCGCCGGAGGAAAGCCTTGCTTCGCTGCTAGGCGCAACCACTTCACCGCCTTTTGGTCATCCTGTGGTACCCCCCTGCCATGATGATACATGTCCCCCAGAAGAGACTGTGCTGCATCAAATCCCTGTTCGGCAGACCGGCGATACCATTTCACAGCCTCCCGATCATTCTGTGATACACCTTGACCAAAGGCATACGCAACGCCCATGTGATATTGTGCAACGGCATCGCCCTCTCTGGCAGCATAATATACTTCGTGAAGATTCTGATCCATTAGAGAATATCCTGATCGTAGACCAATACCAAGAATCCCGCTACTAGGCTCTTCAAGTAACCGCAAAATTGCATCATGGGTTTTCTCTGTTTTTTAAAAACCCTGTGGATTGTATACCAACTCAATTCGGGCGACCAAATATTCCCTGCAAAACAAATGTGGTTTCCAAAATAACCCCCGATACGCATCCTGAATATCTCAATGCGTGCCCTCTAAATGGGCCGGCTGAAAACTCTCTTTGAGACAAAGATCTATGCCAGTCAATCCCATGGCATCATGGGTTGCTCCGGCAAAGGCCGGATTGGTTTCGCTAATGTGCTGCATAATTTTTCTTGGACCCTGCGGATTGATTTCGGTGCCCAATGCGCGGGTAATCATCGGAATCATCTCCCAGCTGGGCTTACAGTCAATGTAGTGAGATTCATTGTGCCACCGATCAAACGGGGTCCCATGCCGGTCTGCACGACTGAGCCCCATCTGCATCATGAGCGTCCGATTTGTCCCCTTAATGGCTTTGGCAGGGATCACCCGCTGCGCACGCCCGGATTCATTCACAAATGTCCCGATGGTCTCGGCAACCATCGCCGCCGGAAGCGCAACGCATGCTGCAGGGAGCGTTTGATTCGTCGTGTGATGATAATGAAGAATGACCTCTGTATCCGCCAGGGACTCCACGCTGCAAAGCCCGGAGGCAACGGGATCATCTTCCAGAACATACAGGGCCGTAACCTCTCCCGATTCAATCCGCGCACGCCAGAGAGTTCCGTCTATCGGATAGATGCCCAGACGTTCACATCCCTGACGGTTCGGGGTCCGATCATCGGTACAAAGCCAGCCGTCCCCGTGCCCAGGATCAATATGCGGAATATAACCGGCAACCTGCCCGCCCACCGCATCCGCAAGCTGCATCAGCATCCAGTTGTCCTCCACCGTCGCATAGGCCGAAGCAATAAACACCGCATTTTCACCTGCACGCTGCAGGATTTCGGCCGCTCTCTGAAGCGATGCATCCCATGAAGAGGATGCTGCCCCTGTCTCTGCTGTAATTGACGGGCCGGCAGGGCGATCCTCATTAAAGCGGCGGTAAGCCAGACGATCTTCATCGGGAAGCCAGAATTCATTCACATCCGGATTGGCACGCGGCGTAATCCGCAGCACCAGATTGTCCCGAACCCATAAATGGCAATTGGATCCCTTTGCATTCGTCGTAGTGATGGACGGCGTACTGGCCATCTCCCAGATCCGTGCCTGAAATCGAAAATCCACCGAGGTCAGCGCACCAACCGGACACAAATCAATCACATTCATCGAATAGGGCTCATCAAACGAAACCCCCGGCGGCGTGATCGGATAATTTTTCACCCCCCGTTCAATAATTGTGAGCTGCCCGCTTTTTGAGATTTCATCGGTAAAGCGTACACAGCGGGTACAGTTGATGCACCGTTCGGCATCCAGAACAACCCGCGGGCCAAGCTTCACTTTCTTGGGTTTATGAACCTTGCGGAATTCAAAACGGGATCCTTCCGGCCCATACTTGTATGCCTGAATCTGAAGCGGACAGTGCCCCGCCTGATCACAGATCGGGCAGTCCAGCGGATGATTAATGAGCAGGAATTCCAGCGTATCACGCTGCGCATCCTTAACCTTCCCGCTTGAGCGTGCCGTATGGACGACCTGTCCGTCAGAGACAATGTGACTGCAGCTGGTCTGAAGTTTCGGAAAATACTGAATGACCGGCTCCCCCTGCTCATTCACCTGAATTTCTCCCGTCTGCCGGTCCCGTACCGGTGCCCCGATATCAACCAGACACTGCCTGCAATTCGCAGGCACGGACATGGACGGATGATAACAGAAATGGGGAAGTTCTATCCCGTGATCCAGACAGAACTGAAGCAGGCTCGGCCGGCCTTCAAATTCGTAGGATTTACCGTCTATGATGACCTGAGGCATGGATAATCAACTCGTTTCTTCCGGAGAAATACGTACACCGGCTGCGCTCATGGAAAGGATCGGGATCTGCCCCGGTGCATCCTCCTGATAATGTGCTTCCGCCCCCTCATCGGGAACCGAAATCGTTCCAAAGACAATTGCATAGCGGCCGCTGATATCCCCCGGCACCGTAAACTTGTACGCACCCCCCTCATCCAACTCGGCATGGACCCGTAATCCACGGTCTGTATCCATACTTCGGAGCATCAGCCAGCACCCATCCATCTGACAAACTTCATGTACAGTCCCGGCAACCGCCACCTTTCGTCCCGCATAGTGTTCCGGCTCGGATACGACCGCTTCCACCGGCACCGCATCAGCGGGATCGGCGGCGAAGCCATAGATATCGTCATGGAGAGGCGCTGCACGATTACAGGCAGCCACACCCATCAAAAAAAGAATCAGAAATTGTTTCTTCATTTGCAATCTTCAAATTCATTCAGGCATTCACGGCCCATACAGCCGGGCGGCAACGACGCTCGAAATCTTCCCGGAAACGCTTGATCGTGTTGCGCACCGGCCAGGCCGCCGCATCCGCCAGAGCGCAAACCGTACGCCCCTCCATTTGATCACAGAGGTCCAGTAAAAGGTCAAGATCCCGCAAATTCCCCTCTCCGTCATCAATCCGGGTAATCAGATTTTCCATCCAGCCGGTCCCCTCTCTGCATGGGGTACACTGTCCGCAGCTTTCATGGTGATAAAAATGGGCCACCCGCCGCAAAAACGCCACCATATCCGTGTCTTCATCCAGAAACAGCATTCCCGCCGTCCCCAGCATCGACCCCGCTTCCCGCAGACTCTCCACATCCATCGTCACCCCCTCAATCATGTCTGCCCGAAGAACCGGAACCGATGCTCCGCCCGGCACAAGTGCTTTAAGCTTTTTGCTGCCGCGCATCCCCCCTGCAATCTCAAGCAGGTCGGTAATCAGCATGCCCGTCGGGTACTCATACACACCCGGCCGATTCACATGCCCCGAAATTCCGTACAGCAGCGGACCTGGATTCTTCTCGGCCCCGATCCCTGCAAACCAGTCGGCCCCCTTCCCTAAAATGAGCGGGGCACAGGCCAGCGTTTCCACATTGTTGATGGTCGTCGGGTATCCCCAGATTCCCGACTGGGCCGGGAATGGCGGCTTGATGCGGGGGTAAGCCCGCTTCCCCTCAAGGGATTCCATCAGACTGGTCTCCTCCCCGCAGATATACGCCCCCGCCCCCTTATGCAGAACAATGTCCATGCAATGACCCGTTCCCAGCATATTCTTCCCGGCCAAGTTCGCATTATACATTTTTGCGAGTTCCTCCTCTAGATGCGTAATCCAACTTGCATACTCACCACGGACATACAGGTAACACGCATTCAAGGACATCGCATAACAGGCAATCAGAATTCCCTCAAATAAAAGATGCGGATTATATTCCATGAGTTGCCGATCCTTGAAGGTTCCCGGCTCGCTCTCATCGGCATTGCAGCACAGATAGCGGGGTACATCCGGTTTGACCGGGGGCATAAAACTCCATTTGAGTCCGGTCGGGAACCCTGCGCCCCCCCTGCCCCGCAACCCGCTGCGTTTCATCTGCGCCGTCACTTCCTGAGGCTCCAATTCTTTGAGTACCCTCTTGAGTGTCTCATAGCCGCCATGGGCACGGTACACATCCAGATGGTGCAGATTCTCGACCGGGGGCAGGAGCACCCGCTCGTACGATTGCCAGTTCCCCGCCTTGGTCATCCTGCCTTGCTCATTCTGTCCCAAAATAAACCCTTTGAATACATGACCGGATTATATTTATTGAGTTCGTTCGGATCGCGGGGGCGTGATGTATCCTTCCACGGCTTCCGCATCCGTCCGGCGATTCCCCCCCATCTCGTCCTCATCCTGCGGCAAGGTGACCGACACAAATGGCAACGGTTTACCTGCTTCCATCGCCTCCAGCAATTCGTCAATCTTTTCAGGGGTCAGATTATGGGCATACGGGCCGTTGTTGACCTGCATCATCGGTGCAGAGCCGCATGCCCCAAGGCATTCCGCCTCCTGTAAGGTATAACGTCCACATGCCGATGTGTGCCCGCGCTTCACCTCCAGTTTCTCCTCTAGATACGCCAGAATGTCATACCCTCCACAAAACTGGCACGAAAAACAGGTACATACATCCAGAACAAAGGTCCCCTTCTTCTCTTTGAAGTACTGTGTATAGAATGTTGCAACCCCGTAGACCTGCGCATAGGGCAGGGAAAGTTCGGCTGCCACCAGTTGCAATACTTCCGGCGGGAGAAATCCGAACTTCTCCTGCGCAAGCCAGAGCGTCCACATTACAGCACCGTCCGAAGTGGGGTACTGGCTGACCCAACCGGCAATTCTGGCCTTTTCATCTTCCGTGAAGATGAGTTCTTCTTCGGAAAAATACGACTCTGGATTCGGATCTGGAAGTGCGACTACCGGGTTACGAATAAAATCTGCCATACTACCTGTCCGCCTCCCCCATGACGGGATCAATGGAGCCAATCAGCACAACAATATCGGCGACCGGATGCCCTTCCATCATGGACTCCAGCCCCTGCAGATTGGTAAAAGACGGTGCATTCAGACGTGCACGCCACGGACACCCGGTTCCATCACTTTCAAGGTAAAAGCCCAACTCCCCTTTCGGGGATTCAATTGCATGATAGGAGGCCGCTCCCTTCGGAGGCGCAACGCCGGTTTCTGTATACATAAAATCATGAATCATCCCTTCCATGGAATAGTAGACCTCATCCTTGGACGGGTATGCTTTCTTGGCATCATCCGTACGAATCGGGCCTTCCGGCAACCGATCCAGACACTGGTTGATGATCCGAATGCTCTCAAGCATTTCTTCCACGCGAATATGGTAGCGTGCCAAGCAGTCCCCCTCTTCCCGAATCGGGATGGTGAAGTCCACCTCGTTGTATTTCAGATAGGGTTCAAAGATTCGAATATCGTAGGGGACTCCGCTGCCGCGAAGGTTCGGGCCGGTGAGTCCGAGTTCAATCGCCTCCTCTTTGCTGATCACGCCAATATCCCTGTTCCGGTCAATCCAGATACGGTTTCGGTTGAGCAGTTTCTGCCAGCCCTTAATGATCTCCTCATAGCGCGTTGCGAAGTCTCTGATCATAGCAATCGCAGTCGGACTCAGGTCCGTTGCCAGTCCGCCGATACGGCTGTGCGAGACCGTAAAACGTGCACCGGACACCTCATCAAAAATACTGTAGAGATCTTCCCGCCCCTGGAATGTCCACAGAAAAACGCTGACCGCCCCTGCATCCATGAGCCCGACCCCCAGCCATAACAGATGCGAGGAAATCCGTGCCAGTTCGCACATGATCATCCGGATCCACTGTGCACGGTCAGGGACTTCAATGTTGGCAAGCTTTTCCACCGCCATACACCAGGCAACATTATTTGCATAAGGGGACAGGTAATCCATGCGGTCCGTATAGGGCATGAACTCCTGATAGGTCTTGCTCTCGGCGAGCTTCTCAATCCCCCGGTGCAGATACCCAATATCCAGAACACACTTCTCAATCCGCTCCCCGTCCAGTTTTACAACGCACCGGAGTACGCCGTGCGTTGCCGGGTGCTGCGGCCCGATATTGAGGGTCATCTCATGCTCCAGTGCATCTTCAACACGCGACACCTCAATCCCCCGCCTGGTGCTCAGCCATGCATCCTTGCTCTCCAGGCGTTTGAGCAGGGTCTCGTTATGTCTGGGCCAGAATGAGAAGATTGCCTCACGATCATGATAGGGGGTCGCTACGGACATCTAGGCATCCTCCCCCTTCGGCTCCTGATAGCTCTTGGCGGGACTGCCGCTGCGGGCAGCCGCAAAAGGATCCATGGTCAACTCCCCCTCCGGGACGCGCGGAGGAAGTGGCAGGGACCCTGGGATTCCGAGCAATGGAAATTCCTTCCGCTGCGGATGATACGCAAAATCCTCCGGCATATACATTCGCCGGAGATCTGGATGCCCCTCAAAGCGAATGCCCAACATATCATAACATTCACGCTCATTCCAGTCTGCTGCCTTGAAGAGGCCTGTCAATGAGGGAACAACTGCATCTTCTTCGTCCACCAATACCTTGAGACGAAGACGCTTCCCCGTATCCAGGTTCACAATTGCATAATACACCTCGTAACGGGGTGCATCCTCGCAAAATCGATCCACACCGGCCAGATCCACCAGATAGGTAAACCCCAGGGTTTCCTTTAATGCCGTGCAAACCTGTAACAGGGACTCCCGCTTCACAAACGCCGTGTACTCCCCCGCATACACGGATACTTTTGCAATGGCCCCGGGGAACTGACCCTGGAGCACCTCAACCGTATCCGCTACGTTGGTGGAGGCTTTCTCGTGCACATTTTTCTCCTCCGCACGCGCCTCATCAACGGGAGTGAAGTGAAACTTGAGCGTCTCAGGCATCCGCTAGGCTTGATGCATCCAAAGCAACCTTGCGTCCCTCAACCGTCAGACTGCCCGGTCTGGCCGACAACTCCACAATTTCTTTCTGTCCGCTCGTATAATCCTGGGTCACCGAATATTCGTTACGAATTTTTTCCTGAATATCCATCAGCGCATGGATAACCGCCTCTGGTCTGGGCGGGCAGCCGGGGATGTACACATCCACCGGCATAAAGTTGTCAACCCCCTGCACCACACCATAACAACGATGCATGCCTCCGCTGGAGGCACATGCACCCATGGCAATGCACCACTTTGGATCGGCCATCTGATCCCAGACACGCCGGATCGCATGGGACATCTTGTAACTGCACCATCCCGCAATAATCATCAGATCCGCCTGGCGGGGAGAAAAGCGCATGGCCTCACTGCCAAACCTGCCCACATCATACTTGGGGCCGCCGAATGCCATCATTTCAATGGCACAGCACGCAAGCCCCATCGGCATCGGCATCAGAGAGTTAGACCGTGCCCAGTTGACCACCGCGTCAACTGTAGTCGTCAGGTATCCAGTTGTTGAATTCATGGCATAAAAGTTAAGCCGGTTTTATGAAAGTCTGTGCACTCTGTTTCGCTAGTCAAACTCCAGTCCTCCCTTTTTGATGTCATATAAAAGTCCCACGGCAAGGATGACAATAAAGATCGTCACGACCGCAAGCACTCCCATCCCGATTCCGGCTTCCAGAAAATGGCGGTGGCTGACCGCCCAGGGATACAGAAACACGACCTCCACATCAAACACAATGAAGATCATCGCAACCAGATAGAATTTTACCGAAAACCGCTGGTGCGCCGTCCCGATGGGATCCATCCCGCTCTCATAAGCACTCACCTTGATCCGGTTTGGACGACTTGGTCCCAGCAATCGCTGCGCAAGCAGCAACGTCAATGCAAGGCCCGTGGCCATCCCCAACATAATTAGCAGTGCAGTGAATTCAGCACTCATATTAAATCGCCAGTTTCTCTAAGAGGCCTCAAAAGATCCAGTATGAATGAAGATACGCATTAACACCTGATTGTACCGCTAAGAAATGCATTCAACCTTGAAATCTACTTAATTTCACAGTGAATACCGGGGACGGGATTCACACCGCGCCTGTATACCGTAAAGGATTGCAAAGGGTTCACGGTCAGGCGGCGACTCTCAGGGCCCTGAATCCCAAACGTCTCCGGTGACTGCATCACTTCCCCACACCGCCCGTCTGAGCATGATCCGCAAATAACTGGAGCAGTTCCGAAGATCAAATCCGCAACGCAGCATTGCGTCTCTCTCATAACTGGAATTGCGCCTTGATATTCTGAATAAACGCATCTTCCTCCATCGCCCTGCGGGCATCCAGTAATTGATGGGCATCCGCGCCCGCCCGGTAGCGCATCTGATTGGAATCGTCCGTCGCCGCGCCGTAAATCACCTCTGCAACGAGTTCAGGAGGCGAAGGCTGCATCTCTGCCCCCGAAGCAAAGACCTGCATCACCTTCCCGACAACACCCTGATACTCCGGCATTGCCGGATCATTCTGAAAATCAAATGAACGTCCGGCAAAATCGGTCGCAATCATGCCAGGCTCCACGATCTTGACCTTCACGCCAATGGCTTCCGCTTCATAGGATAACGCCTCCGAAATTCCTTCCACGGCAAACTTGGTCCCGTGATAAAGACTCCCCAATGGAAAGGTCATCTTCCCGCCAATGGACGACACATTAATGATCACTCCGGCCCCGTTCTCTCTAAAATGGGGCAGAACCGCCCGGGTCACATCCAGCAGACCGATCACATTGGTGTTGAACTGCCGTACAATATTCTCTCTGGGAAAGGCCTCTAGAGGGCCGTACGCCCCATAGCCTGCATTATTGAGGAGAACATCAATTCTGCCAAATGCTTCAATCCCGGCCTGAACCGCTTTCGAGATGGAATCCAGATCCAGGACATCCAGCCGGGGAACCAGTACATTTTCCCGTCCCGCCAGTTCCTGTTCATTTTCGGGAGTTCGCATCGTTGCAATCACATTCCAGCCCCGGTCATGAAAATGCGCTGCGGTCGCTTTGCCAATTCCTGCACTTGCCCCGGTAATCAGGATCGTTTTCCTCATTTGCGGATCATAATTTTGCTGTTTTGTCGTCGTTTTTTCGCTTATCGCCAGTCCGTGGTGTAGGTCAGACGTGCACTTCCGATGCGTCCAAGCTTTGGAGCACCGACAAACTCACGATGGTCGCTGTCGGTCACATTGGTGATCCCAACATCGAGTCGGAGGGTTGGATTAATTTCATAGCCTGCACCGATATCCAGAACAAAGTAACTTGGCACCTTCCCCTCATAGGGGCCCGAAAGCACCGAAAACTCCTCGATATAACGACCGGCTGCGTTCACACTGATCCCGCTTGAATGCTGATATTCCCCGCCCAGTTTAAACTTCAAGGGGGGCGCGTTCAACGCAAGCACCTTGGCTTCATCGTCCTCGTCCAGTTCGGTATGATCAAAAAAGTCATCACTTACCCAGGAAAGATTCCCGAATACGGAAACTGAACGGGAGAGCAGAACCTGCATGGATACATCCACCCCGTAATACTGGATATTTCCAAAATTGGGATAGGACAGCATGAGTTCGGGAACCTGGCCGACTCCTGGATTATTCTCATTGGGCTGCACAATGGCAATGGGTGTCGTTGGACTTGGCAGCGAACTCCCTGCAATATCCACTAAAAGCTGGGCCGCCTGCTCCGCTGTCAGACCAAAAAGTCGCAGTGCGCCTGCCAGGGTGGTATTATTCGCGATTCCCGCGCTAATATCCCGGACAAGATCCTGGGACAAATTCGGTACCAGTACCAGCGGCGTGCGCACCTGGAGCGCACCGACAAAATTTTTCTTTGTCGCATAGTAGACATCCGCGGCAAACAATACATTCTCCCCAAGAATTCCCTTGTACCCGATTTCATAGGTTTGCGAAATCGTCTGCTCCAGGGGATCCACATTCTCCAGATCGGTGATTCCCAGATCCACTCCCAGTGTACTGAGATTCAATGCACCCAGCACCCCCGGGCTAAACCCCTGCACCATCGTTACATCCGGTGCCAGCGCCGCCTTGAGCGTGGCCACCAGCGGAGGAGGTACATTCAAACCTGCATTGGAAAGCATCAAGGCCAGATCTTCATCGGAGATTGCCGCCAGCCCCTGATACATTAATCCATAAATCGCTCCGGTGCTGATCCCCACCGGGGTCGGTGCTCCCTCTGCTCCCGGCAGGAGACTGGAAGCAATCAGATCCGTAGTCGCACCCAGGTTCAGGAAATCGGGATTCCGGGCATACGTAAAGCCGGTGGCCGCTCCCCGCCCGCGAACATTGATCCCCCCAACATTGGCCGCAACCAGATCCAGCCAGTTGCTGGTCGCTGTAGGAGAAGAAAAACTCCGGTTATAGGTCGCACGCAGGCTTGAATTGGGCGTGGGTTTAAAGACCAGCCCAATACGGGGGGAAGCCTGCACTTTATCCGCTACATTGTTGTAGTCCCCGCGAAGTGCGAGTGTGAGATCAAGCCGGTCACTGATTTTTGTGGCGGACTGGGCATACATCCCGTACTCGTCAATATTATCGTGCTCTTCATTGCGTCCAAGTACCGTCGCCTTGGTATCCGGGCGGGTCAACTCCAGATCAATGCCCACAATCAGGGATTGCCGGGAGCCGAATTGTGCACTGTACTGCGCCTGCATTCCATATTCACGGGAATGCTCCGTCACCGGATCCCCTCCATAGACATACGAGTCCCCGGAGTCATTCACATTCATGTAGGCCTGCGCAAAAAATCCTCCTCTGGCAAGCCGGGCCTGTACGAACGAATAACGATACTCATCCGCCTGAATGGTGCCGATTCCACTCAGGACAGTCCCCGTGATCTGACCCATACCGCCGTTCAACGAAAACGTCATCTCCGAACCCAGCCGAAAATCCAGATTCCCGGCAACCGTGTACTTATTGTAATCCGTATCCCGTATCCCGTCCACCGCAATCTGTACGGCATCATCCGGATCCGGACATTCGCTGAATTTTTGTGCCTCCAACAGGTTCTGTGCACACGACTCCAGCGCAAAATCCGTCCCCGCTGCATAGGAACCGGTCACCTTGACACCCACGCGCTGACTCAGCGCACCGGCAACCCGGGCCTGTAAATTCATGAGCGAATGCTCCCCGCCACTGATCGAAATTGCGGCCCCTGGATGGGTAAATGGATCCTTGGTGATATAATGAATCACCCCGGAATCCACCCCTGCACCGTAGAGTGCAGATCCCGGACCTCGCACGACTTCCACCCGATCCAGATCTATGGCAAGGTTGGGCATGAGATTATGCAGATTGACTTCCAGCGAAGGGGATCCCGCCTTGCGATAATCGGTCAAAACCAGAGTCGCCCCGGAGAATACATTATTAAACCCGCGCAACACCACCTCATTCCGGTCAATTCCGGTTTGTGCTATATCAAGTCCCGTAACGTTCCGAAGTGACATCACCGTGGTCGGCACCACAGATCGCTGAATATCCTCGGCCAGAATCACATCAATGGATGCCGGCGCATCCAGTACTTTCTCCTGCCGCCTGCTGGCGGTGATCTGGAACTGTTCCAGATCCACCCCGCTCACGAGATCCACATTCAGAACAAGGGCCTCGCCATCGGAGAGATTCACCTCTATTTCGGTGGATCGATATCCCGTAAAAGATACCCGTATCACACCGGCTCCTGCCGGTAACCCGCTCAATATATATTGCCCGGTCTCATTGGTGGAGGTTCCCTGCCCGGAGTCAACATGAAGTACATTCGCCCCGAATAACGGGAAACGGCCCTCTGAATCTGCGACGATGCCGGTCACTGAAGCCGACTGCGCATAGCCCCAACCGGGAAACGCGAAAAGCAGTATGAATAAAATAATGCTAAAGAGTTTTTTTACAGTGCACATTTTTCTGAATTTTATTGATATAGTCTAGGATACGCTTGCCACCCGCTCAAGATCAACGGTCACACAACTCCTCCACAACACCCTCCATGGTTGTCCATCCGGGCCTCCTTCTGGTAATTTAACCCATACAACTGCAGATTGCTCACTCCCGGCTCCCATGAAGTTGTACGGATGAATTCGGAAGCACAAATCCTCCAACCCTGGAACTCCCGCAAATTCATTCGCGGTGATTTCTGTTGAAGAATGACTGAATCCTCCAATTGTCTTTGTAGGACGGGCTCCTTTGCTGTGCAGCCCATGGAATTGGTCATCAACGCATATGCGGTGCCAGAAGTAAGATCGTGACGCAGGAACACGGCCTGCGTATCCGGTTGCCATTCCATCAACGAGCATACTCATACCGAGCAGCAGCATCTTCTCACGTAAAAAATGTTACGGAGGCTTCTCCGATTCCAATGCTCGCCCTCGCAATCAGGATGGTTTTTGTCATTCTATATTTTGCCGTTTGTTCGGTTACCGCCAGTCTGTGGTGTAGGTCAGGCGTGCAGTTGCAATGCGGCCCAATTTCGGTGCACCCACATATTCACGGTGATCGCTGTCGGTTGCATTCCTGATCCCAAGATCTACCCGAAGTGTCGGATTGATTGCATATCCTGCACCGACATCCAGAACAAAATAACTGGGGACATCCCCTGCATAGGACCCCGAAATCACCGGGAACCCTTTTACATGTCGCCCCGCTGCATTCACGCTGAACCCACTTCGGTGCTCGTACTGTCCCCCCAGTTTAAATTTGAATCCGGGTGCATTCAAGGCAAGCACTTTGTCCTCAAGTTCCTCATCCAGTTCCATATGATCAAAAAAGTCATCGCTCACCCAAGACATATTTCCAAACAGGGAAAGTGCATGTGAGACAATCACCTGCAGGGAAACATCCGCCCCGTAGTACCCAATATTTCCAAAATTCGGATAGGCCAACATGATCTCAGGAAGTGTCCCAACCCCTGGATTATTCTCATTGGGTTGTACGACTGCGATGGGCGTTGATGCATCTGGCAGTGAACTTCCTGCAACATCCACCAGCAGTTGCGCCGCCTCCTGTGCACTCAGACCAAAGAGCCCCAGCGCAGCAGCCAGTGTGGTATTATTCGTAATCCCTGTGGTGATATCCCGAACAAGGTCCTGAGACAGGTTTGGCACCAGCACCAGTGGTGTACGTACCTGAAGCGCACCCACGAAATTTTTCTTTGTCACATAATAGACATCCGCGGCAAGCAAGATATTCTCCCCCAGAATGCCCTTGTATCCAATCTCAAAGGTTTGGGAGATCGTCTTCTTCAGAGGAGCCACATTCTCTACATCGGTCACTCCTGGATCTATACTCAGTGTGCTAAGGTTCAGTGCACCCAATACCCCTGGGCTAAACCCCTCCACCACCGTGATCTCGGGGCTTAACGCATCTCTTATGCTTGCCATCAGGGACACAGGCAAATTCAGGCCTGCATTGGCGAGCATCAAGGCAAGTTCTTCGTCTGGAATTGCCGCTAGTCCCTCGTACATCAGCCCATAAACGTCCCCCGTACTGACCCCCACCGGAGTCGGAACGCCCTCTGCACCCGGTAACAGACTTGACGCAACAAGATCCGTGGTTGCCCCCAGTGTCAGAAAATCAGGATTCCGGGCGTAGGTAAAGCCGGTGGCCGCCCCCCGGGCGCGCACCTTGATATCGCCAGATAGGGTCGCAGCGATGATATCCAGCCAATTACTGGTCGCAGAGGGCGATGAGAAACTGCGATTATAGGTTGCGCGAAAGCTTGAATTCGACGTGGGCTTCACCATGAGCCCAATCCGTGGCGAAGCCTCAACTTTGCCGCCTACATTATCGTAGTCTCCTCGCAGGGCAAACGTCAGTTCAATGCGGTTGGTGATTCTTGTTGTTGACTGTGCGTACACCCCATATTCATTGATATTGTCGCTGTCCTCATTACTCCCCAAAATGGTTCCCTTTGTGTCTGGACGGGTCAACCCCAGATCCATTCCCAGAATCAACAACTGCCGGGCCCCAAATTGCGCATTATACTGGACTTGTGTCACATATTCACGGGAAAACTCAGCGACCGGCTCGCCTCCATACACATAGGAATCCCCCGAGTCATTAATATTGGCAAAGAATTGGGCAAAAAATCCTCCTCTGGATAACCGTGCCTGCGTAAACGAATAACGGTAATTTTCTCCCTGAATGGTGCCAATCCCGCTTAAAATCGTACCCGATAGAATTCCGGCACCAGCGTTCAAAGACAGGGTCGTCCCGGATCCCAATCGAAAATCCAAATTCCCCGCAACGGTATACTTGGTGAAATCCATATCTCTCAACCCATCCACCGCAATCTGAACAGCATCCTCCGGGTCGGGACACTCACTGAATTTTTGCGCATCAAGTAAGGTCTGATCACATGCCTCCAGCGCAAAATCCTCCGCAGCTGCATAAGAACCTGTGACTTTGACTCCAACGTTTTCACCCAATACTCCCGCCATCCTGGCCTGTATATTCATAAGAGATTGTTCCCCTCCGCTGACTGCAAACGTCGCCCCCGGGTGGGTAAATGCATCCTTGGTAATATAATGTATGACCCCTGCGTCAACCCCCGCACCATAGAGTGCAGACCCCGGGCCACGCACAACTTCCACCCGATCCAGATCTATTGAAAGGTTGGGCATCAAATTATGCAGGTTGACCCCAATGGCAGGCGAGCCGGCATCACGATAATCGGTCAGAACCAATGTAGATCTGGAAAATACATTCCCGAATCCCCGCAGAACCACTTCATTCCGGTCTACGCCGGTTTGTGCCATGTCAAGCCCCGTAACATTCCGCAGCGCCATCACGGTCGTCGGCACCACAGCCCCCTGGAGGTCTCTGGCTAAAATCACATCAATGGATGCAGGGGCATCCAGTACTTTCTCCTGCCGCCGGCTTGCGGTGATCTGGAACTGCTCCAGGTCTACCCCGCTTACGAGTCCTATATTCAAAACAAGTGTTTCTTCCCGGACGAGACTGACCTCCATTTCTGATGATCTGTACCCCGCATAAGATACCCGTATCAAACCGGCCCCCTCCGGTAATCCACGCAATGTATATTGCCCATTCTCATCGGTGGCAGTTCCCTGCCTGGAGCCGATGTGAACCACATTCGCCCCAAATAGCGGAAAATGATCCTCTGAGTCTATAACGACACCGGCAACCGAGGCCGATTGTGCATAACTCCAATCTGGAGTCCAGAAAAGCAGCGAAAACAAGGCACTGCTCAGGATTTTTCTTGTATACCTTTGCATGGATTTTATCAACTAACAGCTCAGATTCAACCGTACCCGCCAAAACCCAGCCTCGCAACCGACTCGTCCTGTATCTTCCGTCCAGCCCCTCCGATCTGCCCTAACAATTTAATAAATGGAACGATAGGTTGTTTGCATCTCAGCCTCAGTGGCCGGTTGTATAGGTGAGCCGAAGTGCGGCAACACGGCCAAGCCTGGGAGCCCCCACAAATTCCCGGTGATTACTGTTGAACAGATTATTGACCCCAAAATCTGCACGGATGCCGGTTTTGTGCATTGCATATCCCACACCGGCATCTACAATCATGTAACTCGCAACCTCCCCGATGTACTGCCCCGCAATCACCGGAAAACCCTTCGTGAACCGCCCGGATGCGGTGAGAGAGAGGCCGCTTTTGCGCTGATACTGTCCACCCAGTTTCAACTTGAATCCGGGGGCATTGAGGGCGAGTTCCAGATCCTCCGATTCTTCGCCCAGTTCTGCATAGTCAAAATAATCGTCACTGACCCAGGATGCATTTCCAAAAAACCTCCATGCATCACTAGCCAGAACCTGCATGGAAACATCCATACCAAAGTATCGAATATTTCCAAAGACCGGATAGGTCAGCATCAGTTCCGGGAAATGCCCAATCCCCTTGTTATTCTCGTTCGTCTGCACGATTGCAACGGGGGTTTCGCTGTCAGGAAGATCACTGCCCGCCACATTGACCAGAATCTCCGCGCCTTCCTCTGGAGTGAGGTCAAGCAGCCCCAGCACAGTTGCAACCTCTTCGTTTGCCGCCAGTCCGGCTGAGATATCCCGGATCAGATCCTGTTGCAGATTCGGAATGAGCACAAACGGGGTCTTGGCCTGAAGCGGGCCGATAAAATTTTCCCGTTTTGCAAAATACCCGTCCACCGCAAACAAGACTTTATCGTCAATGATTCCCTTGTATCCGAGTTCCCAGGATTGGGTCATTGCAGGTTTGATGGGTTCCAGGTCCGGGAGGTTATTCAACTTCGGATCCGCGGTCAGTTCCAGCGTACTGAGATTGGGAAGCGCCAGCGTGCCGGGGCTGAACCCCTCCACCGGGGTGACTTCCGGTCTCAGGCCCTGTTTCAGAAGGGGAATAAACGAAGCGGGAATGGGCAGTTCTGCATCCGCCAGTCTCCTTGCCAGTTCCTCGTCCGGGATCGCAACCAGCCCCTCGTAAATCAGCCTGTACATCACGCCGGTATCCATACCGACCGGGGTCGGCACCCCTTCCATTCCCGGAAGCATGCTGGACGCAACCAGCGAGGTGGACGCACCGAGTGCCAGATAGTTCGGGTTCCGGGCATACGTGAAGCCGCTTGCACCACCGCGTGCCCGCACATTGAGATCCCCGATGGATGCCGCAAGCAGATTCAGAAAATAATCGGTCGCAAGCGGGGAAGAGAAACTGCGGTTGTACGTTGCACGCAGACTAGAGGTCGGGGCTGGTTTTAGAACCAGCGCAACCCGGGGAGATGCATGAATCTCCGTCACGACATTGTTATAATCTCCGCGCAGCGCAAGAATCAACTCCATCCGATCCGAAATTTTTGTAGTGGACTGCAGATATGCGCCAAATTTGTCCACATGCTCAAGCGTCAGGTCCACGCCTGCAACCAGTTCCTGCCGTGCCCCGATCACCTGCGTATACTGGGCCTGTACTGCATATTCTTCGGACACCTCCTGAATCCGGTCTCCCCCGTACACATACGAATCCCGGGAATCTATCGCATTTACATATGCCTGTACAAAGAGCGGTCCGCTGGACAGTCGAAGCTGCGCATAACTGGTAATCAGCCCCTTGGCCTGAATCGTTCCAATACTGCTGAGCATCGTTCCATCAAGGTTCGCAACGCCCCCATTCAGGGAAAGCGTCGTCCGGCCGCGTACACGCCAATCCATCCCCCCCGACAATATCAGCTTACGCTGCCGGACCTCACGTGGACCGTCCACGAACAACTGCACCGCATCCTCCGGATCCGGGCACTCACTGAACCGCTCCGCTTCAAGCAGCAGGCGATCACAGTCGTGAAGTGCAAAGTCGTCGGCAACCGCATAATTCCCGATCAACTTCACCCCGACACGCTGCCCCAGAACGGTGGCGATGCGCCCCTGCACATTGAACATCGACTGCTGCCCTCCACTGACCGAAATCGTAGTTCCCGGATAATTGAATGCGTCCTTGGAGATATAGTGAATGATCCCCGTGTCTCCACCGGGTCCATAGAGTGCAGATCCCGGCCCCCGCACCACCTCGACACGTTCCGTATCCATGGCCAGGCCGGGCATGATATTATTCAGGTTCACCCCGACCGATGCGGCTCCGGCTTTGCGATAATCGGTCAGGATATGGGTCGTGCGTGAAAAAACATTGTTGAAGCCGCGGAGGACGATTTCGTAGCGGTCCACCCCGGTCTGCACGATGTCCAGTCCGGTTACATTTCGCAGGGATCTCGCCATTGTCTGTGCAACATCGAGTTGATAGTCCCGCGCAGTAAGCACATCAATGGAGGCAGGTGCATCCAGCACTTTCTCGTTCCGGCGGCCGGCCGTCACCTGAACCGGATCCAGATCCGTCCCCGGTACCAGCGCAACATTCCATATATAATGTTCATCCGCCGTCACGATGATCTCAGATTCCTGCGCCGTATAGCCAATGAAACTGACCTGCAGCACATAGCCCCCTGGAGCGAGATTCAGAATCTCAAACGCTCCCCCGGTATCCGTTGCATGCCCGATTGCTGTGCCAGACAGGAACACATTTGCTCCAATCAGCGGCAGTCCGGTCTCCGCGTCGGTGACCTTCCCGCTCACGATCCCTGTCTGTGCAAAAACGGGGGGAACAGGAACGCAAATGATCACACCGATCAGTAGACTAAAAGAAAATTTCCAGTTCATTCTACGCAATATGAATCAGGTGTTGATTTCCGTCTGTCATGAAACTTGATCCGACAATAACGGTGCACTCAATGTTTTGTGACCGGCGGGGGGATGGTAATTCCCGCGCGTGACAGAAGGAAGTCCACCTGCTTCATGTGATGGGCGGCATGGAAGAGCTCCTGCACTTCCTCCACGGAGGTGTGGGACATCACCTCTGTCGATGCCAGAACCAGTGACTGGAATGGGGTTCCTTCCTTCCAGCTCTGCATCGCAAGGGGCTGAACCAGATCATACGCTTCTTCACGTGTCAGCCCGCAATCAATCAGATGGAGCATCAATCGCTGGCTATGATACAATCCGTAGGTCGCATCCAGATTATTCTGCATGCGATCAGGATTTACGACCAGATTCTGAAGGATGCGTGTCAGGCGAAGAAGTGCATAATGTACCACGGTCGTTGCATCCGGAAGGATGACGCGTTCGACGCTGGAATGTGAAATATCCCGTTCATGCCACAGGGCTACATTTTCCATTGCTGCCACCATGTAGCCGCGCAGTAAGCGTGCACATCCTGTAATATTTTCACTTCCGACAGGATTACGTTTATGCGGCATGGCACTGGATCCCTTCTGCCCTTTCCCGAATGCCTCCTCGACTTCTCTGACTTCACTGCGCTGCAGGTGGCGAATTTCTACGGCAATCTTTTCAAGACTGGCCCCGATGAGCGCAAGTACACTCACATAATGCGCATGGCGATCCCGCTGGATCACCTGTGTGGCAATCGGCTCCGGCTTGAGGCCAAGCAGTTCACAGGTGATTTTCTCCACCTCTGGCGGCGTATGCGCGAAGGTTCCGACTGCTCCCGACAACTTTCCGGTCCGCACCTCTTCTGCGGCCGCTTTGAACCGTGCCAGATTTCGGGTTATCTCCGCATAATAGAGCGCCAGCTTTAGCCCAAAGGTCGTTGGCTCGGCATGCACTCCGTGGGTTCTGCCCATCATCAGTGTATACCGATGTTCAAGTGCGCGGTCATGCAGAACCTTGAGCAGAGATTCCAGAGCTTCCCTGATAAACTGATTGGCTTCTGCAAGCCGAACCGACCAGGCCGTATCCACGACATCGGAGGAGGTCAGGCCGTAGTGGACCCATTTTTTTTCCTGACCGAGTCCTTCACTCACCGCCCGCGTAAACGCGACCACATCATGCCTCGTATTTTTTTCTATCTCGTGAATCCGCTGCAGGTCAAAGGATGCCTGCTGCCGGAGCGTCTGCACCTCGTCTGCGGGAATGACTCCGATACTGGACCATGCCTCACAGGCGGCCAGCTCTACCTCCAGCCATACCTCAAACTGGCGCTGCTCACTCCAGAGTTCCTGCATTACCGGATGGGTATATCGTTGAATCATATACGTTTGATCTCTCGTTTTCTTGAATCTATTCTGGACCAGAACAGACTAGTCGGATTCCGCCATCCGTGCCATTCCGGTCCTCGTTGAATCCCATTCTGTACCTGAAGATTCTGAATCCTGATGATCTTGTCGGTTACAGCGAATCCCGCTTATCTCTCAGGCGCGTGTACAGTAGTCTCCGCGCACGAAAAATATGTGCCTTAACCGTTCCGAGGGGAAGGTCTAGTTCCTGAGCAATCTCTTCGTAGGATTTTTCCTGCTGATGCCGCATCACAATCACACGGTGATACTTGGGAGGCAATGAATCAATCGCCTCCTGAATGATATTCGTACGCTGACCTCCCTCAATCTGACGATCCGGCCGGTATGTGGTGTCCGGAACCTCCTGCCGAATCTCACCATCTTTGGTATGAGTTGGCTTGTCCAGTGAGGTCGTGGCCAGCCTTCGCTTGCGCTTATAATCAATGGCATGATTGGAGGCAATCTTGTAGAGCCAGGTTGAAAATGCATAACCGGTAGAGTATGTATCCAGTGCCTTGAAGGCTTTCATGAACGCCTCCTGAACCAAATCTTCAATCCCCTCTGCGTCTCCAATCGTTCGCTTGATATGCAGAATAAGCCCTTTCCGGTATTTTTGTACGAGCAGCGCGTATGCACGCTGATCCCCTTCCAGTGCGCGGGCAACCCATTCACGATCCCTCTGACTGGACGCTGACCCTCTGGTCTTCGTCTGATCTTCAGGCATTCGGTTCATCCGCTCATGTGCGACGATACTGTCTTTCTATGAAGTGCACTAGCTGCCTGGAGACACGGGCAATTCCTGCGTCTCCTTGTAAGTACTCAAGACAATACTGGTTTTCGTACCGGTTACCCCCGGCCAGGATTGAATGCTGCCAAGCAGGCGCTCCAGCGAGGTGGTATCATACGTTCTGACTTTTAAAACATGGGAGCCTTCCCCGGTAATTGAATGTGCTTCGAGCACTTCACTGCAACCGCAGACATGCTCAATCAGTGTGGCGTAACGGCTTGATTTATCCACCGTAATACGAATGAAGGCCGTAATATCAAATCCCAGTTCCTTCGGATTTACGTTGGCATGGTACCCCGTCAAAAATCCATTTTCCTCAAGTTTGCGCATGCGATCACTCACACTGGTCATGCTCAGCCCGACCCGTGCAGCAATATCCACACGCTTCATTCTCCCCGAATCCTGCAGGAGATTCAGAATCCGCGCATCAATCTTGTCTATTTTTTTGCCCACCATCTAGTTATCCATCATCGCTATAATTCGAACCGGGCCACCACTGCCTCCCTTGATCTTCATCGGCAGTGCAATCAGCGTAAACCCGGTGGGAGGCAACTGGTCCAGGTTTGCCAGATTTTCGAACCCGATAATATTTCCCTGAAAGAGCTCCTGATGACTTTCGTACGTACTTGATTGGCCATAATCAAGACTGGCGGTATCAATGCCGACTGCCTCCACATTCCGCTCATCCCGCAACCATCGTGCCGCATCTGCTCCAATCCCTGGAAAATGCAGTTGCGGGATCGCTTCCGGTCCCAGTAAATCTGTCCCCATATACGTAAGAGGGTCCGGCCAATACGCACCAAAACCTGTCCGAAATAACACCATCGCCCCATCCGGCAGTCGTCCATGTTCGGCTTCCCATGACTCCAGATCCGCAGTGCTGATCTGGTAATCCCGGTTGGCAGCCGCCTGATCGGTTACATCCACCACGACTCCCGGTCCCATGAGATTTTCGAGGGGGATTTCGTGAACGGACCACTTCCCCTCCGCAAAGTGAATCGGAGCATCCATGTGGGTGCCGGTATGCTCTGCAAGTTCAAACGAGTTGATCTCAATATAATAACCGGGTTCCTGCCATCCTTTTACAATCTCATGAAGCTTAAATCCCTGGAGCGTTGGCCAGTGAATGGTGGTGGAATCAAAACTGTGCGAGAGGTCGACCATTCGAGCAGGAGCCGGATCAAGCGAAATCTGCGCCTGTGATGTACTGCATATTATTGCGGAGAGCAGAAAAACGGAGACAAGAATAAGATTTTTCATTTTATCAGCGTATAACGATGGTGGACTAGCGTCTAGTATACGTGTTTCCGCGTTGATTTACCTAAATTGCGGGTTCCGCGGGCCCATAGCTCAGCCGGTTAGAGCAGCGGACTCATAATCCGTCGGTCGGGGGTTCAAGTCCCTCTGGGCCCACATCATCAGGATAGTCCCAATAACTGTCCTCCCTGATATACCAGCAGTGAGGCGGTATACGCAAGTATGGTCATGTAAAGCCACATGACCAGCGGCCACCGCCACGTATTGGTTTCCCGGCGTGCAATTGCCAGCGTACTCATGCACTGGAGTGCGAACACAAAAAATACAAGGAGGCTGACTGCGACCAGTGGGGTGAAAACCGGGCGCCCATCTGGATAACGATCCGCTTTCAGTGCATCCCGCAGCGCCACTCCCTCTTCCGCATCTGCAACACTGTAAATGATCCCCAATGTAGAGATAATCACCTCACGTGCGGCAAAGGCACTCACCAGTCCCGCACTAATCTTCCAGTCAAACCCCAGAGGCTGCATCACCGGCTCCAGTATTCGCCCGATATATCCAATTGCGCTCCCCCGGATCTGTGCCGACTGCTGGAGCAGTTGTGCACTGTCCATGGCCGCCGTATAATTATATTCCGCCTGCTGCATCATGGACTGGATCTGTGCCATCACAGGATCTCCGACCTCCAGGGAATCATCCAGAGCAGGCAAAATCGTCTCCGGTGCTGGCAAAAGCATCTCTGCTTCGGCATAGACTGACTCACGCTGCTCGGCAGCCTGCATCTCAATCTGCGTCCGCAGCGAATCTGTATCCACCGCCGGGTAACTTGCCAAAAACCACAAAATAATACTGCAAGCCAGGATAATTTTTCCAGCCCGTACTGCAAACACCTTGGAGCGCTGGATCATGCGTAAAAGCAACTGCCTCGCCCGGGGCCGTCGGTAGGGCGGTAACTCCATTACAAAATAGCTTTCAGCCCCCTTGGTGAACACAAACCGTTTCAGGATTGCCGCCGCTACAAACGCCATCACCGTCCCCATCATATACATTGAAAACATGGCTAGCCCCTGAGTACCAAACACGCCCATGAGTGTCCCTGCAGGGATAAAGGCCGCAATGAAGAGGGTATAGACCGGCAGACGGGCAGAGCAGCTCATCAGGGGGGCAACCATGATCGTAATCAAGCGGTCGCGTTCATTGTCTAGCGTTCGGGCGGCCATGATCCCGGGAATTGCACATGCATACGAACTAAGCAGTGGCAGAACGGAGCCTCCACTGAGCCCGACCCGCTTCATGATCCGATCCATAATGAACGCACTGCGGGCCATATACCCGGTATCTTCCATGAGCCCCAGAAAGAAAAAGAGAAGCAGAATCTGCGGGAGGAACACCACCACATTTCCCACCCCGGTAATCACACCGTCGGCCAGCAGATCGGTTGCCCAGCTGGGCGGAAGCACAGACTGCACCGTACCCGCGAATGCGGAAATTCCCGTCTCAATCAAATCCATGGCAGGGGTTGCCCACGAAAAAACGGCCTGAAAAACACCAATCAGAATGACCAGAAAAAACAGCGGGCCAAAAATGGAATGCGTCAGTACGGCATCAATCCGGTCGCTGATCGTCGTGGCCTCTTTCTCTCTGCGTACTGCCTTATGAGTGATTGGCCCGATCCATGCATACCGCCCACTCACTTCGGCATGTCTCCATGCAACCCCCCGCTCGGCGAATTCTTTCCGCAACTCTTCCGTGCGGCGTACAAATTCAGGTGCACTCCCTCGCCATACATCCAGGGCATCATCTTCCGCCAATGCACGCAATACCTCCATCTGGATGTGACCTGGCTGCACTTCGTCCACTTCAGCAGTCAGTTGCCTGGACAATTCCGGGACCTTTGCACTTACCGCATCCATGAGACTCCACCGGTACCCCTGCACCGGTTCTGGTGGGTCCAGGATCTGTTTTTTCAACTTATCAACCCCTTCACCCCGGGTGGCAACCAATGGAATCACCGGGACCCCCAGTTCCGCTTCCAGCACCGACGCATCTATTATCAATCCATTTTCTTCTGCTGCGTCTATCATATTCAGGGCTACGATCACCGGTACGCCGATATCCATCACCTGGCTGGCAACATACAGATTGCGTTCCAGATTCCCGGCATCCACGACACAAACTGCGAGATCCGGCGCCTTGTCTCTGCGCCCGACCAAAACTTCGTAGGCAATCCGCTCATCCAGGGATTTTGGGGCAAGGCTGTAGGTGCCCGGAAGATCAATCACCTCAACATGAGGGGCCCCCGCGAGGGTTCCTGACTTTCGTTCAACGGTCACCCCCGGGAAATTGGCGATTCGCTGATTCAGACCGGTGAGCCGATTAAAGAGCGTTGTTTTGCCGACATTGGGATTGCCAACCAGCGCAACGCTGATGGGATTTAGAGGGGACACATCAACTCCCATTACTTACGCTTCGCATTTGGATATACGTATCTGAGCGGCCTCGGCCTTTCGAATAGAGAGATGATACCCGCGAACCTTCAGATCCATCGGATCGCCAAGCGGGGCCAGACGGACGACCTGAACGACAGAGCCCGGGAGCATCCCCATCTCCATCAGGCGGTCTGTGACTGCATTGGGCTCAAACTCCAGAATCCTGCCGGATTCACCAGGACGCAGATCCTGAAGTGTCATGCATTCAAGGGAACTGCCAGAATATCCCGGGCCGTATCACGGCGGATTCCGATTCGACACCCCTCAATGCGCACAACGATCTTATCGGAATTCTGGATCATCTCCAAATATGCCCCCTCGCGTATACCAACATCACGCAACCTGTCCTGTGCACCTCCATCTACAAAGCAGACCTTGAGTGTGCATCCGTCGCAAAAAGCCGTCAGCGGAGAGGGAACCATAACCGGGTTGAATAATTCTGCACAAAGATACTTAATCTGGATTGAATATAAATAAGGAACCGTAAACTGGTTCCGTAAGCCTGCAATAATGTACATATTTGCGATTTTTTTGCAAATACTCTGTATTTCGGCCCCCAAATACCGGTCATCGACATCGTACGCCGTAACTTTGCATCAAATTGTTATTATCAATCATGCGTCTATCAAAATTTTTTGGTCAAACCCTGCGCGAAGCGCCCTCGGAATCTGATTCAGCATCAAGTCAGATGCTTGTGCGGGCCGGATATGTGCGTCAACTGGCAGCTGGCCTGTACTCCTATCTCCCTTTGGCGCACCGGTCCCTGCGCAAGATTGAACAAATCCTTCGTGAGGAAATGGATGCTATCGGCGGGCAGGAGATGTGCATGCCGGTCGTGCATCCCGCCGAAATCTGGCAGGAATCCGGGCGCTGGTATGAGATTGGGGACGAGATGGGACGATTTCAGGATCGGAAAGGACGGGACCTGGTTCTGGCCATGACTCATGAAGAGGTGGTGACCAGTCTCTGCAAGTCAGAGGTCCGCTCCTATCGGCAATTGCCGCAGATGGTCTACCACATGCAAACAAAATTCCGGGATGAACCCCGCGCCAGAGGCGGCCTGATCCGGGTACGTGAATTTGTGATGAAGGACTCCTATACTCTGGACAGGGACTTTGATGGTCTCCAGTCTCAATACGAGGCCCACTATAATGCCTATCACCGGATTGGGGCACGGCTCGGCCTGAACCTGGTGGCCGTGCAGAGTGATCCCGGCATGATGGGCGGCAAGGTGGCACATGAGTTCATGTATATCACGCCGGTTGGGGAAGATTCTCTGGCGATTTGTGAGGAGACCGGCTATGCGTCCAATCTGGATGTGGCAACGTTCCAAAAGATCCCCGATCCTGCCGGTATGCCGGAGCCGCTAACCCGTATCCATACGCCCGGACAATCCACCATTGCAAAAGTGGCCGCGTTCTGCGGCGTGAGCCCCCGTCAGACGGGGAAAATGGTCTTCTATATGGGGGATTTTGGGGAGGGAGCACCCCCTCGTCTGATCGCCGTATGTGTTCGGGGAGACATGGAAATCAACGAATTACAACTCCGCTACGCGGTCAGGGCACAGGCACTCCGCCCTGCAGAGGCGGAAGAGATTATGGCGGCGGGGTGTGTCCCCGGCTACGCATCTATGTGTGATATTGACCGGACGAAGACCCTTCTTGTTGCAGATGATCTGATTCCTGAATCCGCCAACCTGGTCGTGGGGGCGAATGAGAAGGACTGGCATTACACCGGTGCCAATTACGGGCGGGATTTTACGGCGGACATCGTCGCCCCGATTGCACTGGCCTATGACGGTGCGCCCGACCCTATTGACGGAAAGCCGCTGCAGATCGTTCGAGGTATAGAGGTTGGAAACATTTTTCAGTTGGGAACCCGCTACAGTGCCAGTATGGGCGCAACTTACACCGATGAGAACGGGAAGGGATTTCCCATTGTGATGGGGTCCTACGGGATTGGAGTTGGACGGGCACTGGCCTGCGTTGCGGAGGAATACAGTGATGAATTTGGCATGGATCTGCCGATTTCTGTGGCTCCGTATCAGGTCATTCTGGTCTCTCTTGGACGAACAGGTGAGGTCCATGAGGCCGCCGAGACACTCTACCGCCAGTTACTTGCAGCCGGGATTGAGGTACTCTATGACGACCGTGCGGTGAGCCCGGGTGTCAAGTTTGCGGATGCGGACCTTCGCGGTATCCCTTTGCGGTGCACCGTCAGTTCACGCTCTCTCAAGCGAGGAGGGGCCGAATTTGGTCGCAGGCGGAGTAAAGAACCTGTGATCCTCCCCCTTGAGCACGCGGTTGAACAGATTCAGGCAGGGATCGCCGAATGCTTCCACGCACTGAACCAGCGACTGGCGCACCTCCCAACCTGGGCATCCCAATCTGAATCAGCCTGACCGTCGCAGGATTGCATTGCCCGGAATCATGGCCACACCTGCACATCTCTTATATCACAAAAAAAAACGCTCCGGGGCAGAAGGGCTTCAAAAGTTAGACGAAACGTACGAAACTGTATACCGAAACCTTCCTCAAAGCCTCTGGAGCCAGGGATTTGCAGGGAACTTTGCTGAAACATATATTTACATTCCGTTCATAATCATTGTGTCGAACTGCATCAGATAACGACAATGGCAAAAAGTTCTCATATACTGATTGACGGACAGCAACATGAAACTGAAGTCGGTCAAAGAAAACCCTCTTCGCTCCTTCAACTTGCTGGCAAATCCGCAGAAGACACCTCTCTGGTTTTAGAGGACGGACAGGTGTGTGCGAACCCTGACGATCCCATTGATGTTGTTTCAGGTCAAAAATTTACGACCAGAGAGCAAGACCTTTCGGATACGCCGGATGACAAGCCAATTTGCTACTTTGTAAACGGCGAGTCAAATTCTACGATTGAGAATCCTCTCACCGTTCAGTCTATCCTGCAGAATGCCGGTGCAGGAGCAGCGATTGATACCCTTGAACTGGAGAGTTACTACCTTGAAAATACTCCGGATGGTCGGAGATACGAAAATCTTGATGACATGGTAACGATCACGGAAGGGGACAATTTTCTCGCAATTCATGTCGGGAGTACACCCGTGGCCAATTTGAATTGCGATGATATAATCATGGAGGAGTTGGAAAAGCTTGCACTTGACCCTAGAACTGTTCGTATTCCCGACTCAAAGTACGCTGTTATGTTTGACATGGCCGTCAAGCATGGTGCCTACAAGGGGAAGTCATTACAGATTACTCTCAGCTTCCAGGAAGATGGATACCCTGAATATCCACCGCATTTTGTTCATTTTAAGTCCAACATCAAACCAGCGAAAATACCTGTACATTCCACATACCAGTTTGAAGGTGAGAACTGGTCGGTATACAGCCTTCCGCCCAGTGACTTCTGGGATAGGTTACCATCATCGGAAAAAAACATGAAGACGTATCTCAACAGGCACCTTCTCCGTGTACTTGCCGACCTATGAGATTTGAGGCTACCCTCACAGAGACTATTGCTGAGGAAGCAAAAAATCACCTGCTCGCACAGATTCTGCGTGGAGAACAACAGGAAGACCTATGCTTTGCCCTCTGGCACCCGAGCACGGGTGAAACTCGAACGACGGGTATTGTAACGGAGTTAGTTCTCCCGCTTGAAGGCGAGCGCAACCTGCACGGCAATGTCAGTTTTGAATCGGATTATCTTGCGAGGGTTGTTCAAATGGCATGTCAGACAAAATCTGGCGTTGCTTTTATGCACAGTCACCCCAGTGCTGGCTGGCAGGCAATGAGCGATGTTGATATCGTCGCTGAGCGGGATCGTATTGCACCTCCAGCCCGCGCTTCAGGATTACCTCTGCTGGGATTAACTGTCGGCACAGATGGCGTGTGGAGTGCACGGTACTGGTCGTGGAATGGTCGAAAATTTGCCCGAACGGCTTGTGACAAAGTGCGAGTAGTCGGCAGTGGGATTCACCTCAGCATTCATCCAGAACATGCCTCAGCCACTCGGTCAACTCGCCAGCGCCGCACATTGGATACATGGGGACCAGAATGTCAGGCCGCCTTGGCCAGCCTGCGAATCGGTATTGTTGGTCTTGGCAGCGTCGGCGCTATCATTGCTGAAACACTTGGCCGTATCGGGGCCACGGATATTCTGCTTGTTGACGCGGACCGTGTAGAGGAAATCAACCTTGACCGATTGCTTCACACAACCACCAGGGATATCGGCTCCTTCAAGGTTGATGTAGCAGCGAAGCATCTTCGCCGATCAGCCAGTGCAGCTTCGTTTCATGTTGATTCCAGGCGTGCCTGGATCCAAGAGCGTGATGCCTATGCCGCCGCACTTGATTGTGACGTTCTATTTTGTGCAGTTGATCGCCCTCTGCCCAAAGATCTGCTCAACAATATTGCGTATGTCCATAACATTCCCGTCATCTTTGGGGGGATTCGCGTTGCAACCAAGTCTAGCGGCCGGTTCGGTGACGCTACCTGGAGCATCCTGCGAGTAGGACCTGACTCGCGGTGTCTCCGCTGTGACGGCCAATATACTAGTTCAGATGTTGTAATGGAGCGTGATGGATCCTTGGATAATCCCTCTTACATAAACCATAATATGGCAATATCCGGTAACCAGAACGTATTTCCTTTCGCTTCCAATTTGGCGAGTCTTATGGTGCTGGAGATGCTTCGTGCTATACTACGGGAACCTTGGTGGCAATCCGCCCCCACAAAACTCCATTACACCTTCATGGCGAACAAGCTAACACCTCATATCAACACATGTGCCCCCCAATGTTCAATTATTCAGAGAATGGGAAAGGGAGACAATTGGAGTTATAGCTTTCTGGAGGATCCTGTGCATCGCAGGGATAGTTCCTTCATTGATACTGTATATTCTCGAATTCGCAAGTTGATCGGCAAATAATTATGGGCAGTCCTGTTACCAAAATTTCTATTACTGATGTGCGAACTTTGTCCGGCACGCAACATGCTGAATTGGCAAAAATAACCCTGCTGATCGGAGAGAACAGCGTAGGGAAATCTACGTTTGCAGGATGTTTAAACGCTATCGGACAATTTTCTCAACTCCATGAACTAAATGACCGCACCAATTTTTTTGACCAGAAACCATTCTGTATGGGTTCATTTGAATCTATTGCCAGATCGGGCTGTGACTCATTTCGCATTGACATCAGTCTAAAGAGCGGCCTCTTTCGCCGGTTCGCTCTTGAATTTACGGAGAATCGTTCTTATTCCGCACCCAGGCAGAACAGGCTGGAGATACAGATGCGTAAAAGGTCCCCAGAATCAGATCCGGGTTTAACCATCGCCAATGAGGCCTCCGAGGATCTGTCAGAGCATTGGCGATTTGATGGACCGGAATTTCAATTTCTACTGAATCGATCCGAGGTGTCGTACACCCAGTTTACAACATGGCTTTCCCGATATGTCACCCAAGGCTATCTTCCCTTCTCGGGTTCTCCGACAGTATTCAGGAAACGCATGGGGAACCCGGCAAATCAGGAAGAGCCGAACTTCACCAAGTTTATCAACTTCCTTAATGAGCATTTCCAGGGCCCACCGCCATCCTTTCGAATTATCCCTGTCGTTCCTCATGGATTGGAGCGAAAGCGTTACTATCCCCATAATCCCATCAAAGCCTTAGACAACGATGTAGACCTTAGTGCAATTAACCGTGTCGGTCAGAAACTCGGCCTTTTCAGACAACTTGATGTTCGGAAATTTTCCACAGGCCAATTTGAAGTTCGGGTAAATGTTTCCGGTTCCTATTACAATTTAATTGACGTTGGATATGGGATCCCCAGCCTTCTCCCTTTCATTATCGCTTTTTGTGGCGCTCCTTCGGGATCACTTTTCCTGTTGCAACAGCCCGAGGTACATGTCCATCCATCTGCTCAGGCGGGACTCATTAAAATGATGGCTGAAAGCGATCATGCCTTTATCATAGAGACACACAGCGACCACATAATTACTTGGTTCCGCATATTAGTTAAAGAAAAATTTCTAGGGCATTCTGATGTTGCACTAATTTATTTTGAACATCCTCCAGAGGATAAATCGTCAACACGCTTACATCAGATTTCGCTTGACAACCGCGCCAACCTCACTGGACAGCCTCCACGCTATCAGCGGTTCATCCTGGAAGAGACGAACAGGCTACTGGGATTTTCAACATGAGACCCTCAATATGTGTGTGAGAGCTATTCTGGATGCCAGTGCATTTCGCCATTTCTCTGCCGAAACCAGAAATTCGGCCGGCTATCAATTTCGAAAATGGCTCAACCGAGAAGATGGGATAATCGTCTATACTAACTATGCGAAGTACAAGAAAGAAGTGAGTGTAAACAACGAGATTCGTGGTCTTCTGCAAGCTTATCTTAAAATTGGGAAAGCTATTGATATTGCTTTAGCCGACCTTCAACCTGCCCTGAACGATATCCCCGATCCTCCAATCCGTCGCTCGGATGATCGTCATATCTTGGCACTGGCAGTAGCTGGTAAGGCTACGGTTCTTTTTTCATGTGACAAAAAACTTTGCAAGGATTTCGCCAACCCCAAGGTAATTCCTGGAGCAGGGCGACAGCGTCGCAGATCTCTTCCCAGTATTGATAAGCACTCCCCAGAGGAAACAACCGGAGCGAAAAAGAGAAGAGGGTTCCTGAACTCACGTAGATGCACTTCCTGCTGACACCTCAATTGGATTGAGCCTTATCACTGGCCTGGAAGTGTCGCAAGTAAACCGTATGCTCCAGTTGTGGTATGTGATTCCCGATCAAATATCTCCGATACACATCGTAGCGGTTAGAGTTATCCCATCTGGAAGTGGACACTATTGTGGAGTGAGTTGATGCGACTGCTATGTTAGGGTTTGGGTAAAGCGTAGATTTTGTGGAAGTTACCTGCTGTTCGCTTTATCCACAGGCTGTTAGACAGGATGTTGCACACTATACTTGACTTAGTTGTCGCTGGACTTGTACAATCTCTATCCATTAAACCGTAAATCAGTCAAGGTCACCGCTCATGTCGGGGCTGCGCTCTCCGTGAATTAGGTCCAGAAAAGCCGCCAGTGTCATTCCACCTAGGTTCTTATTGGTGCGGGCACGCACCGAAATCACATCCTGCTCCGCCTCACGAGTGCCAAGGACCACCATGTAGGGCACCTTGAACATCTCCGCCTCCCGAATCTTGTATCCGATTTTTTCACCTCGAACATCCAGCGTCGTTCGCAGCCCCTCGGACTTAAGCCTGCTATGGACTTCTTTGGCATAGTCCTCCGTGCGGTCAGAGATAGACAGTACACGAACTTGCTCAGGGGCCAGCCACATCGGGAATACCCCTGCACAATGCTCGATCAAGACTCCAATAAAGCGTTCCAGTGATCCAAAAATTGCCCGATGTATCATCGCTGGCCGGTGGCGCTCATCATCTGTTCCTGTGTACCAGAGATCAAAGCGCTCCGGCAGGTTATAATCCAGTTGGACCGTCCCCAACTGCCACTGCCGACCAAGCGCATCGTGAACCATAAAATCAATCTTCGGCCCATAAAATGCCGCTTCGCCTAACTCCTCGTGTACTTCAAAATTCATTCCATGCACAACTTTACGCATGGCATCCTCCGCCTCATTCCAGTTGTCTTCTGAACCGGTATATTTCTCATGATCATCCGGATCACGCAGGGACAACTGTACACTAAATTCTTTAAAATCCAATGCACGCAGAACACGAATAGCAAGATCCACAGAATCCTGGATCTCTTCTCCCACCTGGTCATGCCTGCAAAAAATATGTGCATCATCAACCGTAAAACCGCGGACACGTGTCAAACCGCCGAGTTCTCCCGTCTGCTCATATCGATATACCTGTCCGAATTCCGCTAGGCGCACCGGTAACTCCCGATAACTGCGCCGCTTATGTGCGTAGATAAGGATATGATGTGGACAATTCATGGGCTTGAGCAGATAGCCATCCATCCCGTGTGAACTCATCGGCGGAAATTGATTTTCGCTATAATAGGGATAGTGTCCACTCGTCCGATAAAGATCAAGATGGCCGATATGCGGGGTAAGGACCGGCTCATAACCGCGCCGAGTCTGCTCTTCGCGTAGAAAATTTACCAATGTCTCACGAAGGGTGGCCCCTGCCGGAAGCCAGAGCGGAAGTCCTGGTCCAACCTCTTCGCTCAACATGAACAGTTCCAATTTTTTTCCTAATACCCGGTGATCTCTGGCACGGGCCTGCTCCAGGCGCTCCAGGTATGCATCCAATTGTGTCCGGTTTTTCCATGCCGTCCCATAAATCCGTGTAAGTTGCACACGCTCAGCATCCCCGCGCCAATAAGCACCTGCAACGGAGAGAAGCTTAATACCATTCGGCTTAAGGTATCCCGTATGAGGAATATGAGGCCCCCGGCAGAGATCAACAAAAGAATCCTGCTGATAGACGGTCAGCCGCGTATCCCCATTCTTGGCGGCCAGTTCCTCAATCAACTCCACCTTATAGGGGTTGTCCTCAAAGAGTTTGTAGGCCTCTTCCAACGTTACCTCACGGATCTCAAAACGATGACGCCCCTTGATGATTGCCCGCATCCGTTCCTCTATCCAGACCAGATCTTCTTCGTGCGGCGGACGCGCCATCTCGAAGTCGTAATAGAACCGATCTTCAATCGGCGGCCCAATGGTCGGCTTTGCATCAGGAAAACGCTCCACAACGGCCTGTGCCATAATATGTGCGGCCGAATGGCGTATTTTGTAGAGGGCCGGATCGTACCCTTCCGGGATGTACGTTTCAGCTTGCTCCAGGAGTTCTTCAATCATGCGTGAACATAAATTATTACTGACCAGCAGGGGAACACGCGTTCGAGGCCAAGGTGTTCCCGCGGAATGACTGCAAGAGACATTCAAACCCCGATGGAGGGCCACAGAGATCCCGTTCGGGCTGCACACAGTCTGGCTTTTTCAAAACCGTCCAAGCGAATACGGAGAGAGAGGCATTTTTCGTGGTACTACGGTACTACGTTACCTGAACTTCGCAAAATTGCGCAATGCCGGAAAGATGCCCCACTTAAGGAAATGACACTCTTATTACGACTCCATTTCCCTTTTTTTGTTTTTTCAGGGTACGATACCCCAGCAACCGGATACTTTTTTGGAGAATCAGAGTCTCAAAAAATGGCATGGGAGGTCGCTTCGTTACCATGTGCGGCAAAGATCGCCATGTCGCAACACTTCAGGAGAAGATAACCTGAATATCCGTGTACTCTTTCAGGCCTTCCTCTGCGAATTCGACCCCGAAACCCGAGCGTTTTACCCCGCCGAAGGGAGCGTTGGGCTGGATCATTCCGTGCTTGTTTATCCAAACCGAGCCGCATTCCATTTGATTCGCTATTCTCTTCGCATTTTCTATGTCTCGGCTCCAGACCGAACCTCCCAGACCATTTGGATTGTCATTTGCTTTCCTGATTGCCTCTCTGGTTTGATGATAGCGGATAATCGGCAAAACGGGTCCGAACTGTTCCTCGTCGACTAGAGGATCTCCGTTTTCCAAGTCAGCTATGATCGTGAGCGGATAAAAATATCCCTTCCCATGCATTTCCTTCCGTATTTCTCCAGGATCTCCCCCTAACAGCACATGTCCTCTGGATTTCGCGTCCTGCACCAGATCGGATACGATACCGTACTGCTTGCGGTTCTGAATCGGTCCTAAGACAACATCTTCGTTCGTACCCTCACCAATCTTCATCTTTCGGGCGAAATCAACTAATTCACCGCAGACCGCGTCGTACACATCATCGTGAACATAGAGACGCTTCAACGCCGCACAGGTTTGCCCGCTATTGATGAATGCGCCCCAGAAAAGCCCTTCGGCAATCTGCTTTGGGTCGACATCTGGAAGAACAATTCCGGCATCGTTTCCACCGAGTTCAAGAGTCAGTCGCTTCATGGTTTCCGCTGAGTTCGCCATGATCTTCCGGCCCGTTGCGCAGGAACCGGTGAACACAATTTTGCCGATCCCTTCATGCGCCGCCATTGCGGCACCCAATCTGTCCTTCCCTGCGATGCAATTGACCACGCCCTCTGGCAGTACCTGATTCATGAACTCAACCAGGCGCAGCGTTGACAGGGGCGTAAAGGGCGAAGGCTTGATTACTACCGTGTTACCCGAGAGAACAGCAGGAACGATATGCCAGACCGCAATCATGACCGGAAAATTCCAGGGCGTAATTGAGCCCACGACACCGATTGGCTTGCGGTAAAGCTCAACCCTGCCTTCATCATTGTCCTGAAGAACTTTCACTGGAAGGGAAAGGCCGGCCGTATAACGGGTCCAGGCTACCGCGCCACCGACTTCCCAGCGTGAGCCAAGACCATTTAGGGGCTTACCCTGCTCAGCGGTCAGGATACGGGCAAGCTCTTCGGCATTTTCCTCAATTTTCGATGCAATTTTCAGACATGCTGTCTGTCTTTGCGATTCGGGCACTTCGCGCCATTTTTCGAACGCCATCTGAGCAGCTCGCACGGCATCGTCCAGATCTTTCTTTCGTGCCAGTGATGCAAGTCCGGCTACTTCTTCATTGGCGGGATTCAATACATCAAAGCATCGTCCGGTAGGGACCTTCCTGCCATTGATGATGAGATGGAATGGTTTCATCGGTACGCTTATTCAGGGTTTCCTGTATCAATATTTTGTGACGGAGTTACAATATAATGCCGGGGCAGTTGTTTATTGTATTTTTGGAAAACTACATACCTGTGTACCCACAGCAGGGTGCTCGTCATGACTTGTCAAACATGCACATACCAAAAATTGAATATTGATCTATCCTGTTTTGGAGATACCCATTGTTAGTTGGAGTTTGGGAGTATAGCCCTATTCACTCAAAATCCCCAAAATACACCTCCATTGAGGCGATTCCGCAAGGGATTGTGATTCAAAGACGGGGGCAGATTCAAGGACATGTCAGCACGTGACATCCGCTTTCGTCTACGGGGTAACGCAAAAATCTACAGACAGCGCCAACAGAACTTGAAAGTTTGGGGTGCACAAGTATAAATTTCCCTACTTTTATATCTGTACCTGCATTTTAAAATCCAGCACAATTGATTTTTGTGCCTGAAAGGATATTCAATGGACAAAATAACAGATGGTAATGATGGAGTCGGAAATGATCTCCAGATGTCGCCGGAACAGATGTTGACCCTTGCACGCCAAACGGCAGAGTTGATCGTGCAGCGTATTAAGAATTTGCCCGGAGAAAGTGCTTGGGCGGGAGAGTTCCGGCGAGATCTTGAGGATCAACTGATGAAACCTCCGCCCGAGGAGAGCCGTTCGGCTTTGCAGGTGATCAAGGAAGCCGCACATGAAATACTCCCTGCCGCACTGCGCTTAGACCATCCGCGGTGTTTCGGATTTATCCCTTCCCAGCCCACTTGGCCTGGAGTTTTGGCTGACTTCATGGTTGCCGGATTTAACATCAACCAGAGTTCCTGGCTGATTTCGAGTGGTCCGAGCCAGCTAGAACTTGTCGTGATTGATTGGTTTCGGCGCTGGATTGGCTATCCAGAAGATGCGGGAGGGGTCTTAACAAGTGGGGGATCGGCGGCAAATCTAAATGGTCTTGTTGCGGCGCGGGAGGCTGCGGGCAATCCAGAACGGGGCACTCTGTATATGAGTGACCAAAGCCACAGTGCGCTCACTAAAGCGGCCAGGATTATGGGGCTTCGTCCAGACTGTATTCGTATGATTCCGACCGACGGGCATTTCCGTATGGATGTGGATGCGCTTGCTGAGACTGTGACCGAAGATAGAGCCGCCGGATTCAGTCCCATTGCGGTATGTGCGAACGCTGGGACATCCAGCTGCGGAGCTGTTGATCCGCTGGAAACGATGGCGGACTATTGCGAGGCGCAGGATCTATGGCTTCATGTTGATGCCGCTCATGGGGGATTTGTCATGGTGACCGAGGAAGGTAGGACTATCCTGCGTGGAATTGAACGTGCAGATTCAATTGTCCTGGACGCACATAAGTGGTTCTTCCAGCCTTATGAAGTGGGAGGTCTGATGGTGAAGGATGTACGTACCCTTGAGCAGGCATTTATCGGAAAATGCGACATTCTTCAGGATACAATCTGGGGAGCTGGCCATCCAAATTTTTCGGATAGAGGTTTGCAGCTTAGCCGCTCCGTCAGGGCATTAAAGATCTGGATGTCTGTTCAAACCTTCGGTATGGCCGCATTCCGGCGTGCCCAGTCGAACGGGATCATGCTCGCACGTAAAATTGAGGAGTATGTTGAGGAGAGTACTGTCTTAGAGATGTTGGCACCTGTCGCACTGGGAATTGCATGCTTCCGAGTCAATCCCGGTAACACTGATCTTAACGAGGATATGTTGGAAGCCATCAACAAAACCGTACTCGCTCGAGTCTTCTGGGAAGACCATGCGTTCATATCATCGACACGTCTAAGTGGAATGTTAGCGCTCAGGATGTGTGTCATCAACTATACAACGACTTGGTACGAAGTGCACGAGACATTAGACACCATCTCAAAATTCGGAATGGAGGGTTTGGTTCAAGACGTGTCTCCATCCTGAATTCCCAATCGGCAACTAGCGATTGTCTAGCGACACAACTTTTTCTCTTGATGACACTTAGAATTCTTCATTGGGGGACAATGGTCGACTCTGCATCGGAAAAACGTTCCACGACGGCCTGTGCCATAATATGTGCGGCCAAGTGGCGTATTTTGTAGCGAGCCGGATCGTACCCTTCCGGGATGTATGTTTCAGTTTTCTCCAGGTGGAGTTCTCCAATCATGCGTGAACATAAATTATTACTGACCAAAAGAGGGACACGCGCTCGCAGGCAAGATACTCCCGCGGGATGACTGCCAGAGACATTCAAACCCTGATGGAGGAACGGGAAGATCCCGTCCGGGCTGCACATTGCCAGGGCTTTTTCAAAACCGGCCCAGGTGAATACGGAGAGGGAGACATTTTTCGCGGTATTCCGGTGCCTGAACTTCGTAAAATTGCGCGATACTGGAAAGATATTCCACTTGAGGAAATGACCCTCTTATTGCAATCCCCTTACCATGAGGATCGGTTCGTCGCACTTTGCCTTCTCGTTCACTCTTTTCAGCACGGCAACGAAGATGCTGTCTATCAGGCGTATCTGAAATATACATCCTTCATTAACAACTGGGACCTGGTAGATACAAGCTGTCACAAGATCATAGGTCCCTACCTCTTCCAGCGCCCTCGAACCTTATTGTATACACTTGCCCGCAGCAAAAATCTGTGGGAGCGCCGCATTGCAATGGTGTCCACCTATTATTTCATTAAGCGTGATCAACTTATCGACACACTTGCTCTGGCCGATCTCCTTTCGGGAGATCAGGATGACCTGATCCATAAAGCCAGTGGTTGGATGCTCCGTGAAGTAGGAAAGCGTAATGAATCTGCACTCATTAAATTCCTGAATGACCCTGCCGTAAACCTGCCCAGAACAGCACTCAGATACGCAATTGAGCGCTTCTCCCCGCCTATAAGAAAAGAATACCTGAAGAATCATGCGACAGACGTTCCCATTCATTCCACGAATCCGAAACCACCTCACTGGCGAGCCTATCGACACGTGATGGAAGCCGCCGTAAAACTAAAAGGACGTGTGGTTCATACCCCTGTCATTCAATCGGAAATGCTGAAAAAAAGTAGCGGGGCAGAAGTTTTTCTAAAACTTGAGAATGAGCAGCATACTGGATCGTTCAAGTATCGCGGGGCACTCAATAAACTCTTGTCACTTGGAGAATCTCCACCTATGGCCATCGGAGCATCAACCGGAAATCATGGTCTTGCCATGTCTATGGTTCTGCGTGAACTTGATCTGGATGGGACTATCTTTTTGCCCTCCACAACCATAGAATACAAAGTGGACTCTCTCCGCGAATATAACGTAAACCTTGTCTTCTACGGGGAAGACGGCATTGATGCAGAGCGGAAAGCTCGTCACACCGCAGAGCACAATGAACACGTATTCATTTCTCCTTACAATGATCTTCAAGTCATCGCAGGTCAGGGATCAATTGGCATAGAACTGCTGGAACAGATTGGGGCAATAGACTATCTATTTGCCTCTGTTGGGGGAGGCGGGCTCATCAGCGGCATTGCACTTGCTCTGAAAAATCATATCCCAGATATCACGATTGTGGGATGTTCACCAGAAAGATCGAATATCATGCAGAAATCCGTGGAGGCTGGCATGATCGTTGAACAACCTCTGCAATCCACACTTTCCGATGGTACTGCCGGTGGTATTGAGGCGGCTTCCGTAACTCTTCCCCTGTGCATTGATCTGGTGGATGACTGGGTCACCGCGACCGAAA
Source organism: Rhodothermales bacterium (assembly GCA_022821875.1). GTDB lineage: Bacteria > Bacteroidota > Rhodothermia > Rhodothermales > Bin80 > Bin80. Next base: position 524 of record JAJECV010000106.1, on the reverse strand, counting down.
AAGAAATTGGCAGTGCGGTCGGGTTGATCTACAGAGAACATGGCATCAAAATTGAAGGGGCTGCCGCCGTTACCGTTGCATGTTTTCTGGAATACCGAACATGCCTCAATGGAAAAAAGGTGGGACTGGTGGTCTGTGGCGGTAATATCTCTGATGCACAATTTGAGGATATACTAACACAAGATTCGTCAAATGGTTGAATGAGTCCATCAGCAGTGCATGCTATATCAAGGATTGGGTTTATTGGAGTCCGAGGAGTGGATAGGTCCTACCGGAACCGGCATGAAGGGGGCTGCCCCCATCAGCTCGTACAATTCCGCTAACTTCGAATGCTTAATGGACAAGTCATATCGAAATTCGAAAATTCTACATGCACCCCCCTTGATGCATACTGAACCTGAGAGATATGTTTCCCGGCCCCAAGGGCACATTTACATGTGTATCCCGTAACTTACCGTAAAGTCCCCGTAACCTGATGCGTCTTTCCTGGAACGAGATCCGAACCCGTGCTGTCCAATTTTCTG
>JAJECV010000008.1 GCA_022821875.1 Rhodothermales bacterium | reverse complement strand
TGCGATTCCAACCGACTTCTCGCTGGAGCAGAATTATCCGAACCCCTTCAATCCGTCCACGGCCATTGAGTTTTCGATTACGAAGACGCAACATGTCACGCTTACGGTGTATGACCTGCTGGGGCAGAAAGTGCGGACGCTCCTGGATGGCGTACAGCCGGCCGGGCGACATAATGTGTCGTTCAGCGGGATGGGACTTGCCAGTGACACCTATCTCTATATCCTCCAAACGGAGGAGCACCGGGCCGTGAAGATGATGACACTGCTAAAATGACCGTTTTCCGCCTGATAAAGAAGTTTGATAACCTCTGGATATCCGTCTCTGCAAACCAACTTCTATCATGCCGCCTATTGCTAGGCTCCACATTAACTGACGTTGAGCACTTCAAGTATCTGGAATCTGGTCCGGGTATGATCACTTTTTCAGACACGCGGTTCAACAGTGCTCAAAAGAATTCACAGGCCCTCATCGCGGATCACGGTGCAGGGCACAAATCGTCAGGTAATGACCAAAAAAGTATTAGAGCAGGTTGACTCGGAGGGAATGTATGAGGCAGTTCGGAGTTTCCCGGATCAATTGAAACAGGGACGTGCAAACGCACTGAAAGCCAAAGTGGACGGTTGGCCGGGAGAGGGAGTTAACGGGATCGTCGTTGCCGGCATGGGGGGCAGTGCCATTGGAGGGGACATTTTGGCAGCACTTGCGGCGGATCATGCATCGGTCCCTGTGCTGGTATCCCGCAGTTATTTCCTGCCTGCATGGGTGGGGCCCAATACCGCAGTGGTTGCCTCAAGTTATTCAGGCAATACCGAAGAAACCCTGGCTGCATTTGAGGATGCGGTTGCACGCGGGGCCAGGGTCGTTACGATCTCCACCGGGGGAAAGCTGGCGGACCGGGCGCATGCCAATAACATTCCTCTGGTGCGACTCCCGGCAGGAATTCAGCCACGTGCAGCACTGCCGCATTCACTGTCCGCATTGCTGACGATTACCGAGGCGCTTCAACTTACGGCCGTTCAGCCGGAGGACTGGGATGAATCTGTCGACATCACGGCACGACAGGCAGCGGTGATGGCGGATCTGTCGGATCCAGATAATCCAGCGATGAAGTTAGCCAGAACACTGCACGGGCGGTTTCCGGTGATCTACAGCAGTGAGCAGTTTGCCGCGGCCAATACCCGCTGGCGTAACCAGATGCACGAGAATGCAAAGAATTTTGCAGTGGGGAACTGCCTGCCGGAAATGAACCATAATGAGATTATGGGATGGGCGCGATTTCAGTCGGAATTAAAGCAGCTTGCAGTTGTTGCACTGCGGGATCAGGAAGATCACAAACGCACGCAGCGCAGGCTGGAGGTGACCCGGTCGTTATTAACTCCGCACGCACACAGCTGGACGGAGATAGAAAGTGAAGGCAGCAGTAGACTTGCACGTCTGTTGTCGATCATGTATGTCAGCGACTGGGTGAGCTTGTATCTTGCGATCATAAATGAGACGGACCCGTCTCCAGTGGGACTGATCTCCCAGTTGAAGGCGGCTTTGGTGCAGGGCGAATAACGGAACGGTGTGCGCAGAATGGCGTTGCCTAGAGGAACTGCCATTGATTCATGCGCTACACAGTTGTCGTAGGGGGGGTATATATCATTCTGGGAGTTGCTGCACTCCCGGTGTTCGCACAGTACAATGCGCATTTCGGGCGCAACAAGATTCAGTACGAAGACTTTGACTGGAATGTGCTGGAGACAGAGCATTTTGATGTGTATTTCTATCCTGAGATGCAAACGCTCGCAGAGCATGGTGCTGCGTTTGCAGAGGAGGCGTACGCGGAGCTTCAAAACCGATTCAACTTCTCCGTGACGCGCCGCGTCCCTCTTGTGTTTTATTCGTCTCAGCTTCACTTCAAGCAGACCAATATCACCGATGGATTCATCCCGGATGGGGTTGGGGGCTTCTATGAATTTCTAAAGGGGCGTGTGGTGATCCCTGCAAATGGCAATCTGCACCGGTTCCGGCGAGTCATTCGCCATGAAATGGTACATGTATTCACGATGCACAAGATTGCACGCGTATATCGGGATTACCGGATTCCGATGGATCGGCTGCCGCCGCTGTGGTTTACCGAAGGTCTGGCAGAGTATTGGTCAGGTCCACAGGACTATCAGCATGAGATGATCATGCGGGATGCAATCTTTGCAAATTATCTGGTTCCCCTGGAAAACATGTACCGGATTAACGGCACCTACGTGATGTACAAGGAGGGAGAGGCGTTGTGCAGGTTTATTTCGGAAATGTACGGCGAAGACAAGTTATTGGCACTGATTGAGAATGCCTGGGTAGATCGGGATTTCCGAAAGGTCATTGAGTTTACGTTACAGGAGAATTTACAGGAGATTAGCGTGCACTGGCAGCAGTGGCTGCGCAAAACCTATTACCCCCAACTAGGGGATGCAGAAAGTCCGAATCTGTCCACAGAGGGGCTCTCTGTGCGGGGGTTCAACTCAAAGCCTGCATTCTACCAGATGAAAAATGGGCAGCGTCAGGTTTTGTTCACCGGGAATCACGGCGGTTACAGTAATGTGTATTCAGTTAAGGTGGACTCAACGTATACGCCACTTGATGCGCCGCATGTGTTGATTCGCGGCGAGCGCAACAGTCAGTTTGAATCGTTTCATCTTCTGGACAGCCGGATGAGTGTGTCCGAAGATGGCTGGTTGGCTTTTGTCACCAAAAGCGGGGAGGCAGATGTGATCCATACCTATGACCTGGAGTCGGGTACGAATGGACCGGTATATGGCTTTGATGGGATGCTTGCACTGTATTCGCCATCCTGGAGCCCAGATGGAGGGCAGATTGCTTTTGTGGCGATTGACCAAAGCGGTGCAATAGATCTGTATGTTTATGACACGGAAGCGGATCAGTTGAAGCGGCTGACAAATGATAGTTATGACGAGCGTGATCCATCCTGGAGCCCTGATGGCCGCTATCTGGCTTTTTCTTCGGACCGGACCTCAAAGGGATTTAACAATGCTTACAACCTGTTCACCTATCAGATGAATACAGGTACGATTGACTATGTCACCTTTGGCGCACAGCATGACTTTTCCCCCAGTTGGAGCCCGGATGGCACCCAGATTATTTATACAAGCGCGAAAAAAGATTCAACGGGACGCTATGGCGGTCAGGATCTGTATGTAATTGATGCCAGACCCAATCCGCCCGCTGTTGTTAGGACGGATGCAGGGACTCGCAAAAGCAAGTCCCCAAATCCTGGATTGCGATGGAAAAAGCGACTAACAGAGTTTACTACGGCCATCCATGATCCAGTCTGGACACAGGATGGTCAGGTCATCTTTTCTGCATTTGAGAATTATCGCTTTACGGTGCGGGCTTTGGGTGGTTTGGATACGTTATTGCACAGACCAGTGTCGCTGCACCCGGAGCCTGTTGTTCTCGAATCTCAGGATCCATGGGTGTTTCCACGAATTGAGGCGACCTCGAAAACGAATCGTTTGCGGTATCAGCGGCGGTATGGGCTGGATATTGCACAGGGACAGATCTCCAGTAATGCAGTCTGGGGGACCGGTGGGGCCGCTGTCCTTGCCTTGTCAGATCTTTTGGGCAATGACCGATTCTTTCTCACACTATTCAGTGCAGGCGATTATACCGGAGATTTTGTTCGCAGTCTGAACATAAATATCTCTAGACTGCATCTCAATCGCAGGGCGAATGTGGGATATGGTATTTATCGGTACGGGGGATTGCGATATGATCTGACGGATCCGGATGCGCCGACAGAATTTCCGCGTTTCTGGGAAGAGGTGTGGGGAGGATTTGGCGCAGTAAGCTACCCGATCTCCATGTTTCGCCGGATTGAGGTCACCACTTCATTGAGTTGGGATCACAAGGAAGTACCTCAGCGAAGAATAGATCGTCAGGCACTGTTATTGAGTAACCAGATCAGTCTGATCCATGATAACGCGTTGTTTGGTGCGAATGGCCCCCAGGCTGGATGGAGAGGGCGGCTGTCTGCGGCCTATACGACCGATGTGTTGTACTCCAACGTGAATTATATCACACTGGAGGCAGATGTTCGGCATTATTTTAGAATCGCACGGAATGTGACTTTTGCATCACGTATTCTGGGGAGGATGAATCACGGACGTGAGGCTCGTCTGTGGTTTATGGGAGGCAGTTGGGATTTACGGGGATATCCGCTCTTTGATGTACGTGGAAAAAAAGCCTGGTTTACGTCTCACGAGTTCCGTTTTCCACTGGTTGAGAATCCTTCGGCATACGTTCCTCCTTTGGCAATTTTGGGCATTGTGAATCTTCGGGGAGCATTCTTTTTTGATGCTGCGCATACCTGGAATGATCGGTATCATCAGAGAATCCGTCAGATTTACGCCGGGCAGACCCTTGGCTCCACGGGTTTTGGGCTTCGGCTGAATCTTTTTGGCGGGCTTGTACTGCGGTATGATTTGGGCTATCGTTTTCAGGATGCATTCAGGTCACGGGATTCCAATCTGTTTCGACAATTCTTTTTCGGGTTTGACTTTTAGGATCGTTCCATTATTTCTTCTGCTGCTCTGTCTTGGCTGTAGTGGTCTGACGGTGAATCTGGAATCATTCATGGATACGCAGACTGAGCCGGATCTGCCGCTGGAGATCATGTGGACCTATAACGCACGGGCGGGATTCGGCCCGGATGCTCCATTGATTTTTGATAAGTCCGTTATGGTTGCGACCAGACAGGGTACGGTTCATTTTATTGATATCCTGACAGGGAGGCGGGAAGGTAACAAACGGTTTGGGAATGCGGTGAATGGGAGACCTGCCGTAATAGAAAATACACTGATTGTGCCACTGGCACAGGGGCGCAGGGCACTGGCTGCCTATGATCTGGACCGTGCAGATATGCGCTGGCGCCTTCGCGGGGCCCCCATTCAGGTTGGTGTGATCCCTTTGGAGACCGGGGGGATTTATGTGAATACTGCCGGGCAGGTACAGCGTTTTGAGTTAGACGATGGACGTATCGTCTGGAGCCATCAGATGAAAGGGCGTGTACATGCCACTCCCGTGACGTATGGTCAGTCTGTGATTGTCGCCGCGGATAATGGAAATGTTCGGGCCCTTTCGATGCGGGGTGGGAGTCCGCAATGGTCGGTGGATGTGGGAGATCCCGTCTATGTTGCGCCAGAGATCTACGGGGAAACCCTGTTGGTCGCAACAACGCGGGGAAGTCTGTTTGCCATGGATGCGCACAGGGGAGAGGTTCTCTGGGATACTGCACTGGCGGATGAGACTGTTCAGTTTTCTTCACCTGCGGCCGATCATGAGTTGGTGGCAGCAGGTGCCTCCGATGGAATTTTACGGGTGTTTGATCTTGATACGGGCAACATAAAGTGGAGTGCCTCATGCCCGGATGCATTGGCGGCAAAGCCGCTGATCACCTCCGATGTTATCTACACGGGGAGTATGGGAAACTGGTTTTATGCGTTTGACCGTCATCATGGCACTCTGCTCCAAAAGATTGAGCTTCAGGGCCGGGTAAAAAGTGCAATTGCGCTGGCGAACGGGGGATTGATTATTTTAACGGAGCCGCGTTATGTGGTCCGACTAGCATCTTTCAGTTCAGATGTTGAATGAGAGGCATCAACTTGCAGGGATATGTTTTGGGGTTCTCTCCATCTTTGCACCGTCCATCAGTATGGCACAATCCCAGATACTTGTCCAGATCAGGAGTAATGACATGGACGCAGCAGTCTACGCAGATTCATCGTATTTAGGACTCGTCCGCGGAAGCCCCTATTGGGTTGATCCTGCAACCAGAACCATTCGGCTTTCCACGCTTCGTCCTGCGGCCTGGAGTATGCCGCCGATTCAGGTACCCCTGAGGGCTGTACCTGGCGATAGTGTGCGCATCACATTAAACTTCCCGAATTATCACCGAATTGAGTCGTATCCTTTTGGGGCCGAAGCATGGCTGCAGGAAGGTGCAGAGCGCAGATTTCTGGGATTAACTCCCGTGGTATTTACATCTTCAGGACTCCGTAACCGGACATTTCATATTGAACTGGATGGATATGCCCCCGGTGCAGTAAAGGCAGAAACAGAGATATGGAATCACTATGAAATTTCACTGGAGCCGCTTGCCGGGTTAAATGAGTTGTCCGGGATTAGCACGGCCATGAAGGAGCGAAGAAACTGGATTGACTGGGGTACGGCAGCGGTGGCGGTGGTGGCGGGGGTCGTGGCCGTACATTATAAATTTCGTGCAGATCGGATCAATGACGAATATCTTATGACGGGAGATGCATCGCTTCGTCCGCGGGTCGCCGAACTGGATAACTATTCTGGAGTTGCATTGGGGGTAATGCAGGCGGGGCTTGTTACGCTGGCCGTTCGTTTTGCTATCAGGTAAAAAGTTTATCTTCCTAACTTTCACGAAACTATTCCGCAGAGTCGGTTATTATGGTATAAAACATGAATTGGTTTGACATCCTCATTATTGCGGTTATAGGAGGCGGCTTGCTGTACGGTTTCCGTCGGGGGCTCGTACGTCAGTTTTTCGGGTTGCTCAGTTTCATTGCCTCTTTTGTGCTCGGCTTCCTTTACATGGAGAATGTAGGCGCATGGTTTGAAATCCAGTTGGGAGTTTCTGCGGCATATTCTTCGCTCACCGGGTTTGGGGCGGTATTTCTGGGGGTTCATTTATGCGCAATGCTTGCGTCCCGTTTTCTGAACCGGGTGGTCCAGCAGGTTGCAGTATTTGGCGGTTTGAACCGAATTTTCGGGGGAGCCCTGGGGCTGGTTACGACAAGTTTGGCCTTCAGTATGATCCTCTATGTCTTGGCAACTTTGGATCTGCCTCCCAATGAACTCCGTAATTCCTCTGCACTCTACGAGGTTGTCTATCAATTCTTTCCACAAACCTGGGAGATTGCCACCCAGAAGTTCCCCGAACTTACCGAGTTGACGGAGCGCTTCCCCTCAATACTCTGATCAATTTGGGAATGAGGACCTATTCTGTACAGAACGAGTCTCTTTGGTGTTTCATTGCCCGTTGCCCCTTCTCTGATTTGTGCTCGGTTTTCAGTGGTCCTGTCAGGCCTGCCTGTTGCGGAATAGATTAACTTAACAGGATTAATCTTGCCCAAAAACTGCCATTTTTGCGTCTGACTCTGTTTGGGATCCTTCCATCCCAAGTGAACGGTTCATCGTGGTGGGGCCTAGGGAAATCCGGGTCTCCAGTCCAATGTTACGGATGCAAAGCGGATCTCCATCGAGGCCAGCCGACCTTGTCGGCCTTGATGCCGAACCCGCCCGGACTTGCTGCGACGACTCAGCCGCGCAACGGGAACCTCAATCGTTCCGGCCGGTCTGCGTTTCTTAAGTACCGTGAAGAGTTTCTGCCCATTCGGCAGATTCCGGTCATGACTTGCACGAACCAGAATGTCCACGCGCTGACTCCGCATACACCGTTTGATGATGCGAGCACTGTCGCTCCCGGCCGATGATCACGAGCATAGGCGTGGAACTCCGAATCTCTTTGGCACACTCCACGACATCATCGACCGCATCCAGCCAGTGCTATCGATTCGGGTGCTCCTAGACAGCGAAATACTAAATGGCAGATTGAGTATTGGAACTATTTCCGATACAGCAGGAATAAGGGCCGGATGTCTAGTGACTCGCTCATATAACACTGGCACAAACGAGTAGCTAAATTATTCCTGCGGGGAATTTTATGCGCCAAATTTGGTAGCGGGTATTTAGGTGTTGTTCCGTTTTGTCTGGAAATTGCTGAGTTATAGATGGAATGAATTTTGAAACTGTGCTTTACCCATATTCGGAAAACGAGAGTTATTGGGCATGACTGATATCATGTGTGGCCATCACCGGCCGTCGCGTCTATTATCTCGTTTGCCCCATTTCCTTTGTCCATGTCGGGAGGTCTGTGCTGCATGACATTTGGACTGTTGTTATCTATCCTTCCCCTCACTATCCTTGATTTGCAAGGATCCGCAGATCATGGGCATTTCGAGTCTGTATCGTTGGAAGGAACTGAGTCAATAACGGGGAGCGTCAGAGATATTGGTAGCCAAGCGTCTGTATTCGGGATTGATCAAGAGATTTCCAATGTGAACGGGGGAGAGGCCAGGATTATGATGAATCCGTCTCTCCGTAATGTTGCAGGCAGTCGTGAGTCTTTTATAGTCACCAAGGGCATAAGGGATACAACGGACACAAACGTCAGTATACTGAAAAGGGGCGATATAGACCTTGATTTTACACTGGACTCACTCCAATACCTGATCCCTGAAGGCGCAGTAATGAGGCATTTTATGGGGCAGAAAAGAAGTTCGGAAAACTTCAACGCTCCCAAAAAAGGGGGGGGGCGGCGACGTAATCATGGATTTCGGAATGATGAGGTGAATGATCATGCCGAAGATACGAATGATCTGATCCGTATCAATAGAGTGGCAATAAATGATGGGATGAAAGGGGATCCATCTTTGATTGTTACAAAAGATCTATCAACTGCATCTAGTCGCCCGTCGTCGGATTGTACTGTTCGACAACATAAGCGCGGGGATACCATCCTGGGCAGAAAACCGCAGGTGTGTTTAGAACTGAAGGCAGAGGATCCTGTGCTTGAAGGCAATTCAGCAAGATATTGGGTGAAAATGTCGGAGGTGCTATCAACTGATGTGACAGTTTCCGTGAAGCTGATGCAGAACACTGTAACATCTCGATGTTCTGCTCCCTGTGAGATTGCCACAAATGAATTCACCCTTAAAGCAGGGACCATCACCACTTTGCTCCGTTCAGTAACATTCCTCGTGCACCTAGATCCAGGGAATCATCCGTATGAAAATTACTCAATTGAACTGGATGTAGATGACTTGCCGTCTGAGGTGAGTAAGGGGGAACCCAGTTCTATCTCGTTCCGGGGGAAGCGCAGACCCGCGGTGACCTTGCCAAGTAATGGGATACAAGTGGTTGAGGGGGAAGATGTAAAGGTGACGGTAGCACTCTCATATGCACTGTCAGGTGATGTGGAAATTCCGGTAACATTAAGTCACGGGAATGATATAAAGGCAGCGGAAGATACTGATTATGGCAGCCTGAAATACATTGAAATCTTAGGAGGAGAGACAAGTGGTACGGGTACAATTTCAACCATCACAGATGGTGATTCAGACGACGAAGTCTTCAAAGTGGCACTAGGTGCTTTGCCAAAGGCGGTGCGAGCAGAGAAACCGAAGGAGGTTACAGTGAAAATTCTTGAGGCGCGAACGGCGAACTTCACCGCCAGTCCAGATCCAGTACTGGAGGGTAACGATGTGACGGTGACCGCCACCATTTCCAAAGCTTTTACAGATCATGATGTAACAATCCCATTCACGCTTGACGATAAAAATAGCAGGAGTTATGAGATCATCAATCCGAAAGCACGCCTTGAAGTTACGATCAGACAGGGAGAGACAAGCGGCACAGGCACGATTGCCACCAGAGGGGATACAAATCTTGATAATGAAAAATTTTCGATAACCCTTGATGCAAGCACATTGCCGGTTGCAGTGATTGCAGGGACCCCGCCACTGGAAGTGACAATCAAGGACAAGGGAAAACCGACAGTCATGCTCAGTGCCTCCCCAACTATGGTGGTTGAGGGGAATTTTGTGACCGTGACCGTGACACTCTCCAAAGCATTGAGCAAGAATGTGGATATCCCAATTTCTTTGGCAGGTACAGGGACCGCGCCTGCCACAGTGAGGAGTGATTTTTCTGAATTGAAGAGTGGCAATACAAAGATTACCATTCCAGCAGGAGAGGCTTTTGCCACCGATGAGGTCCTTGTGATACGGGATACAGAAGTCGAAGGAGATGAGCAGTTTCGAATAGAGTATCACAGTTTACCAGACAATGTGAGGGATTCTGACCATACTGACGATCAATTTGAGATCATTACCATTGAGAATATGCCAGTGGTAAACTTATCTGCGAGCCCAGATCTGGTCGTGGAGGATCTAGACATAACGGTATTCGCAAGGATTTTAGGTGAGCGGCCGTCTGGAGTGATAAGAGTGCCCGTAAGATCTAGTCACGGCTGTGTAACATGTTCGGCAGAAACTACGGATTACGAAGAAACCATCAAAGTAATCTCAATTCCTGAAACCGAAAATGAAGGGCATGTTCTTTTTTCGACCCATAGAGACAAAGACGAGGATGATGAGATCTTCATGGTGAGCATTGAGGAAAATGGACTGACCGGAACGGTGATCCCGGGGGAGCATGCAGCAAGGCTGGTAACAATCCGTGACAGTGATCGGCGAATATGGCGATTTGATGATTTGAATGTCTCGGTGCTAGAAGGCGAATCAACCAAATTTAAAGTATGGCTTTCGGAACGCCCTGTGTCGAATCAAATGGCAATGATCAATGTTCCTGCTTCGTCTAATCTGATGGTTACACCTCCACGGAAGGATCCCAACGCTCATATATTGTTTTCACCACAGAATTGGGAAACAAAACAGGAGATAAAATTAGAGGCCGGTGAGGATGATCATAACTTTGCAGATGAAACGGTGGTTTTACGCCTGTCTACGAGAGAATCTTCTTCTACGACTACCGTAGACTATGATGTCAATGTCACGATCATTGATAACGACAAGATTGCCGTGTCTGAAACTGAGGTTACGGTAACAGAGGAGTTGGAGAGTAAAAATGCCTTCACGGTGAAACTTGAGGAAGCACCTACCAGAAATGTAACCGTAACGATCAGCAGTGATGGATCAGACTTGCGCTGGTCGGGGGATGATTTAACATTTACACCGCAGAACTACAAGGAGGGGAAGATTGTAAACTTGCTCGCCGTAGATGATGATGATGGAATTGGAGATGAAACGGAGACGATAACGCTAAGTCCGTCAGGTGCACCGGAATATTCAGGAAGGACGAAGACGATCAAGGTTACAATTAAAGATAATGACCTTACCCCGAAGGTTGCCTTCGATCCGACTTTAAATACTATAACTGAAGGTGATGTTCTTCAGCATCATGTAGTGGTTAAGGTTGATCCAGTGTCCGCGACGAATTTTATGTTAAAATACGCTGTGGATGATGCTAGTACCGCAACAAGGGGTGCCGAGGATGACTATACGATACCGGCGGATATGACGGTTGAGGTGGTGGCGGGCCAGAATTCTGCGCAGATCCCGGTAGAGATTAACGATGACCATGAGGATGAACACGATGAGACGATAATCTTGACTTTGAAAGATGGCACAGGATATATCATGGGAGGCGAGGACAAGTACACACTGACCATCAGGGACAATGATACGCCTGCTATTCAATTTGATCTGGATTCAGATCGCGTAAACGAGGATATAGGTAACCACGGTGTGCCCGTAAAAATCAGCCCTGTGCCGGTGGAGGACTTTTCATTGAGTTACACTGTGGGCAATCGAAGTACTGCGACGAAGGGAGCAGATGGTGACTACATGACTCCAGGAACGATTAAAGTAGAAGCAAGGGAGGGCTCTGTGAATATCCCCGTAGAAATAAAAGATGATGTCGACTATGAGTTGGATGAGACAATAATTTTAACACTGTCAGATGGTACGGACTACAAAGTGGGACACAGAAAAACCCACACGCTCACCATAAATGATAATGATCAGCCAGAAGTTCAGTTTTCTTATAAAGATTCAAAAAGAGGTGAAAATCGTGATACCCAAATACAGGTACGCTTGAGTGACTTTTTAAAAGAGGACATCACCTTGACTTACAGCCTAAAAGGTAGTGCCACAGAGGGTGAGGACTTCCGTATCATGGGTAATTCAGGGGAATTGCCCATTCGGGTTCTCGGTAGAGGTAATATGGGTTTCATCAATATAAGATTGCTTGATGATAAGAAGGTTGAAGGCCCGGAGACGATAATTCTGATGTTGACAGACGGTAAGGGCTACAGAGTGGGAAATAGAAACACTCATACGCTGACCATTGTCGACGATGATACGTTGGTTCTGCCAGAGTTTGGTTTTGCGTCAGGTGTAGGTACTGAGGGCGAGGCGGATATTACGTATAATGTCGGGGTAAACATTAATCCTGCACCAACAATTCCGATCAGATTGAGTTATAATGTGGCCAATGGCAGTACTGCGACGAGGGGGGCAAATGATGACTACATGACTCCAGGGACGGTTGACGTAAAGGCGAAGGCGAACTATGTGGAGATTCCCGTAATAATAAAGGATGATCCCGAGGACGAAATTGACGAAACGGTAATCCTGACGCTGACCCCAGACGATACGAAGTACACGGTTAGCAGTACAGCAAACACACATACGCTGACGATTACAGACAATGACACGCCGGAGGTTAGCTTCGCCCTGGCTTCAGAAAGTGTGGACGAAGATGTCGTCATCTACAATGTAAAGGTCAACATTAATCCAGTGCCAGCGGCAATCTTTACACTAAAATATAATTTAGATCCCAACGGCACGGCGGACGAAGGAACAGATTACTCTATTACAGGATCGGGGAGCATTTCAGTAGATCCAGGTGTGTCCTCAGCGAATATCCCGGTCAAGATTACTGACGACAATGAAGATGAGAATCCCGAAACGGTAATCCTGACACTGACACCAGACGATACGAAGTATACGGTTAGCAGTACAGCAAACACACATACGCTGACGATTACAGACAATGACACGCCGGAGGTTAGTTTCGCCCTGCCTTCAGAAAGTGTGGACGAAGATGTCGTCATCTACAATGTAAAGGTCAACATTAATCCAGTGCCAGCGGCAATCTTTACATTAAAATATAACTTAGATCCCAACGGCACGGCGGACGAAGGAACAGATTACTCTATTACAGGATCGGGGAGCATTTCAGTAGATCCAGGTGTGCCCTCGGCGAATATCCCGGTCAAGATTACTGATGACAATGAAGATGAGAATCCCGAAACGGTAATCCTGACGCTGACACCAGACGATACGAAGTATACGGTTAGCAGTATAGCCAACCAACATACGCTGACGATTATGGACAATGACATCCCGGAGGTTGGCTTCGCTTCAAGTTCAAGTAGTTCGGGCGAAGGAAACGACACACCGCATGCGATAAGGGTGAATATCAACCCTGCATCAGTGACAGCCCTGACGATAACTTACTCTTTGAGGGGGGATGCAAAACTAGGTGCGGACTACAGTATCGCTAACACTGGGGGGAGCATTTCAGTAGATCCCGGTGTGCCCTCGGCGAATATCCCGGTGACGATTACCGATGATAATGAGACCGAAACTGACGAAGCCGTAATCCTGACATTAATGCCGGACGGTACAAAGTATACGGTTAGCAGTGCGGCAAACGAACATACGCTGACCATCGTAGACAACGATGACATAGCTGCACTGCCGAAGGCCTTTTTTGCCTCATCATCGGGTAGTGTAGGCGAGAGTGCCGGCATGTATAACGCAGATGTATACCTTAGCGCTGCTGTACCTGCAGACGGCTTAACCTTAAAATATACTCTGGAAGGTGATGCAGTTCGAAACATAGATTACATAAGCTCCGGGAGCGTTTTCGTATCCGCTGGTTCGGAATCAGCAAAGATACCTGTGCGCATTCTTAACGACAATGAAGTTGAGAGCAACGAGCAAATAATCCTGACATTGATAAAAGATGCCGGATACGATGTGGGAACCGGTAGCAACCATACGCTGACCATCAAGGATAATGATGCATTACCGGAGGTTGCTTTTTCTTCGGCTTCAACCAGTGTAAACGAAGATATTGGCACCCGAAACGTAACCATAAATATCACTCCCGCATCAGAGAAAGGATTCACACTGAATTATGGTCTAGACGGCTCAGCGGAGCGGGGTACAGACTACACTAGTTCGGGAACCGTTGCCGTAGTTGCAAATGCGGTCACAGTGAATATCCCGGTTGCAGTTACCGATGATAATGTGGAGGAGACGGCTGAGACGATCATTTTAATCCTGGAAAGTGGTCTAGGATACGTTGTCGGGGATGCGAATAAATTTACGCTGACGATTATGGATAATGACCATATTTCAGAAATTCCAGCAAGCGTGAGTATATCGGCAACTCCCACCTCAGTCATCGAAGGGGAGAGCATTGAGATAACGGCAACCCTCTCCAGGGTACTTCCTGTCCAGATAGCGATTCCATTGAAGGATACTCCCGGTCCCCCCGACCCGGCAGAACTGAATGATTATGATCCGTTACAGAGCATTACGATCCCTGCGGGAGCGCTGACCGCATCAGGGGATATTATTACAATAGATGATACCATTGCGGAAGCAGATGAGACATTCACAGTAGCACTAGGCGAGTCATTACCCTCCGGTATTGTAGCTGGTAGTCCATCTTCTGTAGAACTTACAATAATAGATGATGCTGACCCACCTCCGCCGGTGCAAGTAACGCTTTCCGTTGATCCAAAGGAGGTGGATGAAGGTGATCCAGTGAAGGTGACGGTAACGCTGTCAAAGGAACTTGATGATGCTGTAGTCATCCCATTGGACTTCAGACTCGGTACGGCAGAACTTGGCGATTATACAGAAATTGAGCGTATCATCATTCCTGGTGGTAGGACGGAGGCATCGGAGGAAATTCAGACCTTCCGGGATTCGGACACGGACGATGAGATTTTTTGGGTGGTTTTTTCTAGACTATTGCCGCCCGAGGTAGATCCAGGTTCAGAAACCTCACAGGCGATCACGATCCGAGATATTTTCCCGCCGAAAGAAGTGAGTGTACAGTTCCTGACGGCTACCCAATCGGTGAATGAAGGAGAAAATGCCAATGTAACCGTGGTATTGTCTGATGTACGCCCCAATGATATTATGATTCCCTTAACGCTCACTAGTGGCAGCGCAGATATGCAGGATTACCAGACAACCCCCGTCCAGATAGAGATTGAAACCGGGAAAAGAAGAGGAGCGACTGAGATCTCTATTATTCAGGATGATCTGGTGGAGCCGAGTGAGACTTTCTCCGTGGAGTTTGGGGAACTTTTGCCGCCGGGGATAACGAAAGGAATTCCCGCGCAGATGGTCGTGACGATCCTTAATGATGATGAGTCGGGAATTGTCGCACAGCCGTCATCGATATCCGTACTGGAGGCGGAATCTGCCTCCATCCGTCTATCGTTGATGTCAAAGCCATCGGATGATGTGAGGATTACCGTTACTTTATCCACAGACAGCGACCTGACCGTAACTCCCTTTGTCCTGATTTTTACGCCCGATAAATGGGATCAGGAGCAGGAGGTGATTTTGAACGCTGCAGACGATCCTGATTCCAATGATGAGGAGGAGATATTGACTTTCATTGCAAGCGGGGGCGGCTATGCCGGGATCGCAGAAACCGTATCTGTGACGATTATTGACAATGATGCCAAAGGCATTAATGCACCGGTATTGATCACCATAGACGAGAATGCTTCAGAAACCTTTAACATTGCGCTTGTCACCGCGCCTTCAGATGAGGTAATGGTCACGGTTCCCAGCCCTGTGGGAGATCTCACTGCAATGCCAACACGTTTAACCTTTAATCCAAATAACTGGGCTGTACCACAACCCGTTACCCTGTGGGCGGCTTCAGACGATGATTTTCTTGATGATCATGCAATGCTTACACTGACGGCCATCGGAGGTGGCTATGCCGGTGTAACGCGTATAGTTGATGTGCAGGTTAGAGATATTGATGACGCGGGGATTGATGCTCTGGATGAAGTCACTATGATTGAGGGAGACGCGGTGCCCCTGCCGGTTCGTCTCCTGGCTGCTCCATCTGGTCATGTAGAGATAAGATTCACCGGTCATATCGGAACACAGTTAGTCCTAGATAAATCTTTACTCACCTTTACGCAAGCAAACTGGAATATTTTTCAGACAGTGACACTGACTGCAACAGAAGACAATGAAGACGCGGAAGAGAATCGGGTAGATCTTGTGCTCACTGCTTCGGGAGGAGGATACGATGAAATCACACCACATCTTACCCAGATTATCATTACGGATAATGACCAACCGGAACTTCCCCTGACAATTGGGATCTATGATGATCGAAAATCGGAAGGTGAAGGTCGCTTGCAACTGGCGATTGAATTAAGTCGCACCGCCGAAGAGACCGTGACCGTGCAGTATGCGACTTCGGATGTAGAGGCGAGGGAGGGATTGGATTATACGGCCTCCCGCGGAGTTGTAGTATTTGATCCAGGTGCAACTCGAGGAGTAATTGAGATTGCGATCATTGAGGATGATCTTCCCGAAGCGTCAGAGAGGTTTACGGTGACGCTGTCAGATGCTATCAATGCCACGATTGCACGCGGGGCAGGAACGGGTACGATCATGGATAATGATGGAAATGCAAAACTTCGGATAGACGATGCACTGGTTATGGAAGAAGATGGTTCGGTTCAATTCCATGTATCGCTATCGAATCCGCAGCGAGAGATGGTGACGGTAGAATATCAGACACAGGATGGGACGGCCAAAGCAGGCGAAGATTATGAAGCCACATCAGGGATCCTAAACCTGGCTCCAGGCATAATCGAAGCCGTGATCACTGTATCGATTTTAAAAGACGATCTGGATTGGAGAGAGGAAACATTCAGTATACATCTGATGTCCTCCAAACATGCAGAGATCGAAAAAGCGGTGGGTGTGGCCACGATCCAGGAGTCCACTACGGCGAGTGAAAAAGTTCTGGAAGCCTACGCGGCACGGTTTGTGCGGACGGCATCGGTGCAGGTGGTGGATGCACTTGGGGGCAGGTTCCGTCAGGTCGCAGACGGGGCTGTATGCGCAGCCTCAGAGCGCACAGAGACGGCACAGCTCTGGTACTCCGCTTCTTCGTGGGATCCGTCTCTGGGCGAACTTCTGGCCGGCTGCAGCATGTCGCAGAGTATGTCTCTGTTCAGCGGATCCTTCGGTGTGTGGGGGCAGGGTGCGTTCCGGCAATTCAATGGTCAGCGTGAGGATGAGTTAACGCTTCGCGGGGAGGTGACGACCGGAATGCTGGGGATGGACCACCGCTGGAAAGGGGGATGGCTGGCCGGAGTACTTTTTGCACACAGTCAGGGAGATGGATCGTTTGATGTAAAAGAGAATTCTGGAGACGTTACCTCTGCATTGACGGGGATCTATCCGTACGTGTCGTATACGCGTGCGGGATGGGAGGTATGGGCGAGCGCAGGCGCGGGACGCGGCAGTGCAAAGGTGTCCGAATTAAAAGGAGATCTGACCTCCCGCTTTGGAGCGCTGGGAATGCGGGGGAGTCTGGCATCAGGCGGGGCCACCCGGCTAAGCTACCATGGCGATATTCTGGTCACCGATGCAGAGATAGAAGAGCATAACATCATGACAGATGTGTACCGGATCCGGGCAGGTCTGGAGGCCAGCGCAAAGATCACTGTTGAAATCCGTCCCTATGTGGAAGTGAATGTGCGGCAGGATGGTGGGAGCGCAGAGACCGGCACCGGGCTGGAACTCGGCGGCGGCGTGCGGTTCGCAAACCCGGCATGGCGTTTACGGGGTGAGGTGCGTACACAGGGGCTGGTGATGCATACGGCAGGTGGGTTCACCGAATGGGGATTTTCGGGATCAATGCAGATGGGTAGTAGCACGGAGGGGCTGATGATGCTTGTGCGTCCTTCGTGGGGACGCGGGCGGGGGATGTCCATGTACCGGCAGCAGACAATCCTGGATGTCGTGTCGATGGGGAGAAATATGCATCGCACGGAATTGGAACTGGGATATGGGATCCCGTGGAAAGACGGTGCGGCACGGTCTGTAGTGGGGATGACACAGTTGCCGCAAGGGATGACGTACCGGCTGGGTGGTGAACTCCGCCCAAGAGATTGGCTATCTTTTTCGGTTTATGGTCTGGCGCACGGCCGTGAAGCCGTGCTCGGAGACATTGGTGTAAATGTGCAGGGAATGCTTCAATACTAGTGCAATCCGGTTTGGTGTAATTCCGGGAAATGATGCCGTCCGTCAAGTACGAAGATTAGAGACGCTAATTTGATCATTGGGACATTTCTCTGAATTGTTTGCAGAGGAAATATCTTCTATCTATGCATCCCGATATCATTGTTATTAGGCATGTTGCTGCCATGAGCAGGGAAGGGGAGGGTACGCTGTAGCAAGATCCAAGAGAAAGATCATTCCGTGCTGTGTGTGTGTTCTGTTCGAATCAAACAGCAGGCGGTTGAAAAATAGACACGATATACGCTGTCTATCGACCGAATACTCCTTCAGGCACGGTGCAACCGTATCCGCGTTTGCTTTATGCCACTTGTAGTGATTAAACTTGGAAAGTCTGAGATTTTCCGGTTTCTTCCGAATTCCCTTTTTTGTCTTTGCATATGCAGTATTCCAGAGATCCGGTTGGCATCTGCCAGTTCATTCAGAAACCGGCAGGTCTTTCGGTCGCCCCGGAGACGAAGGCGCTGGTTTACAGGCTGTCGGATATGTGAGCCAACGGGGAACTTTGTCTTACAATTCTCAACGGGCACAGCACTAAGCGGATAGTGCTGTGAAAGCAATGGGGAGGGCGATGATCCCTCCCGGTTGTTCCGTTCCACACATCGGAACGGAAAAGATTTCCATCCTGTGCTACGTTCCAGTTGTACTTCCCATCCGTTTTCCCCTCAGTCTCCAGCGAAGCATGGAACAGAATCCTCTGAATTAACGGAGCGAATGGTCCAATGAAAGCCTCATCTCAGGGAGAGTTGACGCCATAAATGGAAGAAATTTATATTTAGACTGAATCTAAATTAAATTAGTGTAGTTGAAGTGATCGTCCAGGAAATTGTCTGGGATTTCATTCAATACCCGAAAACGTTATTCAACTCAAAATGAGAACTACATTTTTTGCGATCTTGTTACTCCTGTGCGCTTCTTCGGTTAGTGCACAACGTTCCAATCCTTGCGGGCTGATGGTAATGGCGCATGGTGGAGCGGAAGAATGGGATACAGCGGTCAAGGATGCCGTCGCACCGGTCAGGGAGAAGATTCCCACCTCCATCGCCTTCGGGATGGCCAATCCTGAAACCATGCAGGCTGCCGTTGCTGAATTGGAGGCGCAGAATATTGACTGTATTGCAGTTGTACGGCTGTTCATGTCCGCACATTCGTTTCTCCACCAGACGGAATACCTTCTGGGGCTTAGAGAAGATGCTCCACCGTTCTTTATATCACATCACGGGCCCCATCACCACCACGGGACTCCTGCGCCGGTGGAATTTCAGGGGAAGATTGCGATTAGTCAAACGGCCTTACTGGATGCCCCTGAAATGGGGGAGATTCTGGCAGCGAATGCCCGTGCACTCAGCGATAGTTCCGGCAATGAATCCGTTTTGATTATTGCACATGGAGCGGGAGATGATACGGTGAATGCGGAGTGGCTTCGAAAATTGGATCAATTGTCAGATACCGTTCGTGAAACCGGCCTCTTCCGCAACGTTGCAGTTCACAGTTTACGGGAAGACTGGAAAGAGAAACGATCCAGATCCGAAGTGGAGATTCGCGAATTTGTAGCGGAGAACTCTGAAGGAGAGGGGCGTGTGATCGTGCTTCCTTTCAGGTTGTTTGGATTTGGCCCGTATGCAGAAGTTCTTGAGGGGTTGTCGTATAAATCCAATGGCATTGGATTATTGCCAGACCCGAATGTAAGTGCATGGATTGAGCGAACCGCCAAGGAATTATTCATTGAATTGGTACAGGATCCAGATGTGTAAGTTTGATCTCTGTTATCGGTGATCAGGTCGTTCACGGAGTAGATGCGGGATTTTGATGGAAGCCACGGGGGCGGAGTATTTTGGGATACATGTATTTGTGGGAAGGCGGGTGGCAGCAGGTATCCCTGAACATTTGTACTTTACCATGCGTAGATCCCAAAATCTCGTTCTATCGGGGTATCAGATGTGTGGTTTGAACCGACCTTCGGAGGCGGTCGCTACATCCTGGAACAATCCACTTGCAGCAGGGTACGCAGCAATTGAATCTGGAACATACAAATTCATGACCGAACCTGTCCTTACTCCTGCCATCACGGCGGGAACCTTGTTTGTACTCATCATTGGGACGATGGCCAGCAGTTTCGTACCATTCGTTCGGCAGATTTTGCGGGCCATTCAGCAGAGCGAAACCCGAAAAATAGAGGCCATGAAACAAACTGAGGTTCGATTAATAGAGGCCATAAAACAAATTGGTATTCAGGCTCCTCCTCCATCTGTATCCATTTAGGGATCAGTATGGTTCGGCCGCATTCAGGGCAGATAAAGATGCCGGTCTGGATTTGGTTCAGCCTGCAGACCGTAGAGACAAAACAACGATCCTTGAAGAAATAAGTCAAGACTTGGTATGATGATGATTGGAGACTTCATGTCGTGCAGCCGGTCGGGTTTTTCGGCCCTGCAAAAAATGCAGAGGCTCTAATGGAAAAAGCTTCTAAACTTTACTTCTCTATCGGGGAGGTGAGCAAAAAGATTGGAGTGGAAGCGTATGTGCTGCGCTACTGGGAAAGTGAGTTCCATCAGCTCCGTCCACGTAAAAACAGTTCTGGACGGCGGATCTACACAAAAGATGATATGAAACTGCTGCGTCAGATCTATGATTTGCTGCGTGTGCGGAAATATACGCTTGAGGGAGCCCGGCAGGCACTGCAGGGGGAGCAGGAAAAGCCCGCGGATCGGAAGGCAGAACGGGATGAGTTGCTCCGGTTACGTTTATTTTTGGAGAACATTCGTCGTCAATTGGCGTAACCATTATATCCGGGACGTAGCGCAGCCAGGTAGCGCACTTCAATGGGGTTGAAGGGGTCGTGAGTTCAAATCTCGCCGTCCCGACGGATACGACGGTTTTAGGGACTGTACTTGCGCAGCGGTGCCATCGAAAAGCGTTCGGTGCAGACTGGTCGGTGGTACCGTAAAACACGGGAAGCAGGTCATCCCGATCACCATTTTCATTTGGATCGGTCTTGGTCACAGGGCATAGAGGCGGTTTACTGCTGCCATGAATGGGCCTGGGCAGGTCATGCGTTGCATGTTTTGTCTGAGAATCTTCAAGTTTGATTGTAGTTTCTGCCCGCTAGTTTATATTGTATCTATGAGCATGTTCTAATTGGATCATACAGGTTCCTTTTTGGACAATGATGTCATCTGTTGTACAATGGGGTATAGGTTTTAGTAAATGTTAGCCAGCAAACTTGAGCAGTCCAAGCGCCAGTATGCACAGGATCTGCGTACTCTCAGGAAATATCGGGGGGTCTCACTGGAGACGATTTCCACAGAAACCAGAATCATCAAGACCGTACTGGAGGAGTTTGAGATTAACTGTCTCCATCAAAATAGCAGATTTAACAAGGTCTATCTGTGTTCCCTGTGCAGAGCATATGCAAGGGTCGCAGGATTAGATGTTGATCAGGTCGTGAGTGCGCTGGAGATGGCACTGGAGGGGAAATATGATGGCCGTCTGGATCCAAATTATAAGGCCGAAGAGAAATCCTCCAAAACATCATCCAAGGGATCCTCGAAACCATCGTCCAAGGGATCCTCCAAATCCTCTTCTAAACCAGTATCCAAACCGTCTGCCAAAAAATCGGCCAGCACCAGTGCCCCCAGCAAGGGAGCATCTCCCCCCAAACCGGATAAGCGAACGCGCGGAGGATAAAGAATGGAGTTTGCCAGTTCCTGACGCATTCGCTCAATAATCTCTAGGCGGGCAAGCCCGATACTTCCGCTCAAAATAATGATCGCCGGATCCAGTACACTCGCTAATCCCACGGTGGCCTGTGCGATGTAGTTGGTTGCAGCGGTAACCAGTTTTTTTGCATCCGGATTGCCTGCGTCCGCTGCCTGATATACTTCAACCGTGCGTGCAGGATCGGATGGACCGTTCTGCATGCGGGCCCATTGGGCCGCCAGTCCAATCCCTCCGGCGAGACTTTCCGTACACCCGCCAGGCTTCCAAAGCCGCCCAAGGTGTTCAGGTGCGGGAACCATTTTTCCGATCTCGCCGGCAGAATGATTCGCTCCACGCAATACGTTTCCATCCACGAGGATTCCAGCGGCAATCCCGGTACTCACGGTCATGTAGACCATTGGTGATCCGACAGGGGAACTACTCAGCGCCGCTTCCGCAATTGCGGCTGCATTGACATCATTCTCTATGACGGTCGGGATTCCGGTTTGGGATTCAAGAAGTGCGCGTAAGGGGACGTTTCGCCAACCACTGAGATTCGCAGCCTCCAGAATTATTCCAGCTTCCGGGTCCGTCATTCCGGGCGCAACGCAGCCGGCCGCACACAATTGATCGGGTGCCTCAAGTCCCCGACCAATTAAACCAACGGCTACATCAAGCACCGCTTCCGGTCCCTGCTGCGGGGTCGCAGCAGAGGACCGGAAACAAATTTCCTGGGGATTGTCTTTTTTTGCAAGCGCACACCGGGTTCGTGTTCCCCCAATATCAATCCCTGCAATGAGTTTCATGGAGTGAGTCTACATGTCTGAGTTCAGGTCACGAATCCAGATATTGCGAAAGCGTGTAGGTTCATTGTGATCCTGCAGAAACAGCGGTAATGCATCTTCATGGGCTTTATAGGGAGGCCGGGACTGATGACCTGTTGGTCCGGTCAAGATCACATTGTCCTGCACAAGCACGCCATTATGAAAAACAGTTACTCTGGCCGGTTGTTTTAAACTGCCATTTTCCTCAAAATGGGGTCTCCGGAAGATAATGTCATACGATTGCCATTCTAAGGGCGGCCGACTTGCATTCACCAGCGGGGGATACTGTCCGTACAAGGATGCCGCCTGCCCATCAGGATAGGTCTCGTTATCGAAGGAGTTCAGTACCTGCACCTCATACGTACTCATAAGATAGACCCCGCTGTTACCACTGTCCTGCCCCTCTCCGCTATTGGGGGTCGCCCACTCAATATGTAGTTGAACATCCCCGAAGGAGCGTTTGGTTTTAATGATTCCGGTACCGGGCTTGACCTCCATGTAGCCATCTCCTAAATGCCAATCCACGGGGGTGCCATTTGCGTGGGTCCAATGGTCAAAATTGGTACCGTCAAAGAGTACCATCGCATCCGAGGGGGCGGGGGAGGATGTTAATTCTCCGGGTGTAACTATTCGCGGTTGCGGGCGATCCATGTCATGAACTTCCCAGATATCCAAAGAGGGGACTTGCCCTAGTGCTGGAAACGCCAGGAGGATTAGAGGCAGCAGGATGATTTTTTGCATGAAAATGAGAGGTTCGTCTGGTTTTGTAAGGTAAAGTCAGAAAAATAAGTTCGGCAGTGTATCAGGCGGTACAGGATTATGGTTTACCACACTCTTCAGAGTTCTAAGATAATACTTTGGGCAGGAATGTGCGATGATGGTCGAGATGACAGCTATGTTTCCAGAGAAGAAACACAAAACAAAATCATATCGACGGATGTATCAGTTATCAACTGCCCCAAGGGGGCAAGCAACATGAAGAAAGACATCAAATCACACATTCATCAGGCTGCCATCGTCTGTGCTGGGGCAAAGAGGAACAGATCGTGGGATGGAGTATCAGTATTAGGGCCTTCTGTATTTTTGGGTAGACCCGGATGAGTGCATTATGACCAAAGAGGAACGCAACCGAAAGATTATTGAGCGTATTCAGGCGGGGGAGCGCACGGAAGACATTGCTGCCGAGTTTGGGCTGACGCAGACGGGGGTGTCCCATATCTGCCAGAGGGCGGGTTTAAACCTCGCAAGGCATCGGGTAAAGGCCCGAAGAGAGCGTAATCGCCGGATCGTTGAGCACATCCAGTCCGGGCAAGCCGTTTCTGTAGTTGCCAAAAAATTTGGAATAAATAAGGACTATGTGACCCAAATCTGCCGGTCGGCGGGGCTAAAGGTCAATGAGAGACAGAAAATTCACCGCAGGCAGGGACGTGACCGGAAAATCGTGGTACGCGTCCAAGAAGGCGTACCACTCGAAATGGTGGGAAGAGAATTTGGACTGTCATCGGAGAGAGTGCGCCAGATTTGCCTGGAGGGGGGACTGAATCTTAAGGAGGAGCGCAGGGCACGTAATCGGCAGATCATTGAGCGCATCCGGGCAGGAAAAAGTCAGGTAGCCGTCGCCAAAGAATTCAGGCTGACACCAAACACGGTAAGCAAGATCTGCCGGGAGGCTGGTGTGAATGTGAAAAGTCTTCGGCAGCATGAAACTCAGGAACGCAACGCGGAGATCGTCCGGCGTGTCAAGGCAGGAGAAACCCGGGCGGCAGTGGCCAGGGATTTCAGATTGCATGTAAATGGTGTGAGCTGGATCTGTCGGGAGGCAGGGGCAGTCGCCTGGAAGCGGTTGAGCAAACAGGAATATCAAGTTCGCAATGCGGAGATTGTCCGGCGGGTCGCCAGCGGAGAAACGCAGGTCGCGGTGGCTAAGGACTTTGGATTGACCGCGGCGAGAGTCGGTGCAATCTGCACGGCGGCCGGTTTCCAGGGATCACCGGAATCCTCGCCTCCACGAAATCCCTAGTTCAAATTTCACGCAATAACTCAAGGTTTCGTCTAGAGGAAGGTGTCACAAACAGGCAAAGCCGACCAGAGTGGATTTTTCCGCAAAAATCCTATGCAGGGGATCCCTTAACCATCTTCATCATTTGGTTTTACCGGCATTGTTGTGGATAGAACCACTGGGAAAAAATGCCAAAACAGGAGAGATTTCAGCAAAAAATGTGGGAATCAGGGGGAAATATTCGCTCAAATCCTCAAAATTGAGTTTGATAAGCCGTATGTTGCGCAGACATGCTGGATTCATATCCGGTATCCTAATACCTTAAGCGCAAGTTCGATAGTTTTCTCCCGTCCTGTTGGTCTGGAAGTCGTCTGGGAAACAGGAGACAGGGAGTTCCAGAAAAAAAACACTCCAATGTCGTACCTGTACAGACATAATAATATCATGCAAAGACACAATCTTAAACTTTTCCCACACGCCGTCTGTGTATTCAAACACCACTGTGTGGCAGTTTTGCCTGTAATGCTGATGGCGCATCTAGCCCTGGGACAGAGCCTTGAGATGGACTATCGGAGTCTTGAGGCATTATACAAGGCCACCAATGGCGACAGTTGGACGAATAACGACAACTGGGATTTTACGGCAGTACCGGGAGAGGATGAATTAGGTTCATGGTACGGCATCACTCAATTTTCTGGGCGGGTGACCGAACTTATACTTATCGAAAATAATCTCACCGGGATAATCCCGGCAGAGATCGGTGACCTCCAGCAATTGTCCTATCTTGATCTGGACGGAAATTCCCTGACCGGATCAATCCCGGTAGAAATCGGTAGCCTCCAGCAGTTGTCCACTCTTATTCTGGGCGGGAACTCCCTGATCGGGTCAATCCCGGCAGAAGTCGGTAATCTCCAGCAGTTACACTATCTCAATCTGAGCAATAATTCTCTGATTGGACCAATCCCGGTAGAAATCGGCAACATCCAGCAGTTGCAATTTCTCTATTTGAGGCAGAATTCCCTGACCGGGGCAATCCCGGCAGAGATTGGCGACCTCCAGCAGCTGGAAGAATTGGTTCTTTCTGATAATTCTCTTATCGGCTCAATTCCGTCAGAAATTGGCAAACTCCGACGTTTGGAGAGACTAACTATGGAGGGCAATATGCTAACCGGACTAATCCCGCCAGAAATCGGTAACCTCCAGCATATGGAGATCATTGAACTGGATGGCAATATGCTAACCGGTCCAATTCCACCAGAAATTGGCAACCTCATACAATTGCGGTCCATCTCATTGCGCGAGAATTCACTAACCGGTCCAATTCCGCCAGAAATTGGCAACACCCGGCAGTTGCAAAATTTAATTCTAGCCAGAAATTCTTTGACTGGGGTGATCCCGATGGAAATTGGAAATCTCCAGCAGTTACGAGTATTGTGGCTGTCAGAAAACGCTCTTACTGGATCAATTCCGACAGAGATCGGCAGCCTCCACCAATTGCAAGACCTGAATCTGTTCCAAAACGCTCTTACTGGATCAATCCCGGCAGAGATCGGCAGTCTCCACCAATTGCAACACCTGAATCTGTTCCAAAACGCTCTTACTGGATCAGTCCCACCAGAAATTGGTGATCTTCAGCAGTTACAACGTCTAGATCTGCATAACAATGCATTCACCGGAGAACTGCCACCCAGTCTCATGCAACTGGATCAGTTAGAAATGCTTGCCTTTCATGGTTCAGAACAGCATCTCTGTGCACCTGAGGATGCAACGTTTCAGACATGGCTGGATAATATCCAGGAAGTAATAGGTCCCAATTGCGGAGAATTACAGTTTGAAGATGGTCCTGTAACAGAAGGTCAGGGTACGGCTGCGTACAAAGTTGAACTTCCTGAGGTTTCTGGGGGCATGCCTCCATATACGTACACCGTGGCATCTGATCTGCCGGAGGGGCTCGTCTTCAATGCATCCACACGTACAGTCAGGGGGAGCCCAACCTCCGCTGTTCCCCCGGCAACTTATAAGTACAAGGCTATGGACAGTGACGGGACGGACTCAATTATGAGATTCACGATGCAATTCCATGCTGTCGTGTTCCAGGGTATGATTGACGATCAATCTCTTACACTCAAACAATCCGTAGCTCCAATCATGTTTCCAGATGCCTCTGGAGGTGTGCCCCCCTATCTTTACACATTGATGCCGAGTCTGCCGGGGGGACTCGTTTTCAATGCATCCACACGTACAATCAGCGGGACTCCAACGGCAACGATGCCCACAACAACCTACACCTATGAGGCGACCGACAGTACCGGTAGTCGTTCAACTCTGACATTTACGATGGAAGTTGTGCAGGCGGTAGCATTTCAGGGGGCGATCAACAATCAATCTCTTGCACGCGGACAGTCTATGATGCCGGTTACATTTCCAGAAGTTTCGGGGGGCGTAGCCCCGATCAGGTATGATGTTACTCCCACACTTCTGGAAGGACTGGCTTTTAACGCCAGCACGCGTATTTTGTCGGGAACGCCCACGATGATTACAGATCAGTCACAATCCTATAAATACAGAGCGACCGATGTAAATGGATCTTCTGACAGTTTGCTGTTTACAATTGATGTATTCTCTCCGGTGGCCAATGAACAGCAGGTTTCTTTACCGGAATCCTTTATGGTGCATGGCAATTATCCGAATCCATTTCAAGCGTCTACACGCTTGTTGATTGATCTTCCTCAACCTGCGCACGTGGCGATTGAGGTGATGGATTTAACCGGACGGCGTATACTTACGATGCCCGCACAGATTTTGTCTGCCGGGTGGGAGCATAGTTTGTTACTAGACGGTCAAGGGCTTCCTTCGGGGCTGTATACGTATCGTATCATTGCTGCCTCGGCGGAGGAAAAATTTATGCATACCGGTAGCTTTATACGCATCAGGTAACAAACTCCGTATGGATGCGGGAAACCCAATCAAACAGATGTAAAAACCACATCAAATCAGATTGCCATGATGGGAGAACTTGGGAAAGCCCATACCCCATCAAAAAAGCCCAAAAACGGGACTGGAAAACTCTGTGCTCCATATCACTGCAAATCAACAAACTTGAGTTAAGTTGTAGTGCTATGTCCTAAGATATGGTGACTGTGTATGGATGTGTGGGGAGGGTGTTTACTTTAGATAATGTATTTTTGTACGTGAATTCGAATATCTGATAAGATTATGAATCAGAAAATTACTTATGTATCCCGTGCTCCGGAGGTTACGGATGTCATCGTAGTGGGCTCCGGGATCAGCGGAGGGTTCGCGGCAAAAGAACTCACGGAGGCAGGCCTGAATGTGTTACTTCTGGAGCGGGGATATAATCTGATACATGGTGCAGGGTACGTTACGGAACACCTTGAAAATTGGGAATTTCCGGCCCGCAATAGCCAGGGATCCCGCCGGCATCAGCAGCAGTACGCAATTCAATCCCGGACCTATGCCTTTGCAGAGCACACGGAACATTTCTTTATTAATGATCAGGAGAATCCCTACATAGAAGGGGATCCATTTACCTGGATCCGGGCGGATGTTGTAGGTGGACGTTCACTTCTGTGGGCCCGCCAGTGTTACCGGTGGGGAGCGATGGATTTTGAGGCGAATGCACAGGACGGTATAGGTATTGACTGGCCGATCCGGTACGAAGAGATTGCACCTTGGTATGACCATGTAGAGCGATTTGCGGGAATTACCGGGCAACCCGAAGGTCTTTCACAGTGCCCGGATGGTGTTTTTCTACCTCCGATGCCCCTGAACTGGGCGGAAGAGCGCGTGCAGGAAGCAATCGCGAAATTTTTTGATGACCGGTTACTGACCATCGGCCGGGCCGCAATCCTGACCCAGCCTCATAATGGCCGGGCCGCATGCCACTACTGTGGCGAATGCTACCGGGGATGCTCCGCAGGAGCCTATTTCAGCAGTCTGAGTGCAACACTGCCCGCTGCCCGTGCAACGGGCCGGCTGACCCTGCAGCCGGAAAGTATTGTGCACAGTGTCATTTATGACGAAACGAAGGGAAAGGCGACCGGGGTTCGCTACATAGACCGCACCACCGGAGTTATGCGGGAGGCGTATGCCCGAATGATTTTCCTTTGTGCCTCCGCATTGGGGACGACGCAGATCATGCTGAACTCAACCTCCCCACGCTTTCCCGACGGCCTTGCAAATGATAGCGGGGTACTAGGACACTACCTGATGGATCATCACTTTCAGATTGGTGCCACCGGCGAGTTGCCGGGAGGCGAGGACCGGTACTTTCAGGGGAAACGTCCGAATGGGATCTATATCCCCCGGTTTCGAAATATCTCCGGAAAGACCCGGCGCAGTGATTACCTCCGAGGCTTCGGATATCAGGGAGAGGCGACCCGATCCTCCTGGAACCGCCCGGTGCAGGGCTTTGGTGCAGAACTCAAACAGACACTCCGAATGCCGGGCCCCTGGGAAATGGTTCTGGAGGCATTCGGGGAAGCATTGCCGAAATTTGACAACTATGTGACCCTTGATGAGTCGGTGACGGATGCATGGGGGATTCCAGTCCTGCGGATCCACTGTAAATGGGGCGAGAACGAATTCGCCATGCGGGAAGACATGAAACAATCCGCCGCAGAAATGCTGGATGCCGCAGGCGCAAAGAATATAGAAATCTATGACCATTATACAGAAGATGGTCTTGGTGCGGAGCCGGGACTGGGAATCCACGAGATGGGAACCGCCCGGATGGGACATGATCCGGCTACCAGCGTATTAAATGCGCATAATCAGTGCCACGCTGTTCCCAATGTATTTGTGACCGATGGTGCATGCATGACCTCTTCAGCATGTCAGAATCCGTCGATTACCTATATGGCGCTGACCGCAAGGGCCGCCGGCTATGCCGTGGATGAGCTGAAGCGCTTAAATCTCTGACCATCTGAAAAACAGATCCAGTCGATGGCCATCCTGATCACAAGAGATGCCTTCGCTGCCCGCAAGGTTCGGGGTGGTCTACAGGATCTGCGGTTTTTGGGAATGCCTTCACGAACATGATTGCTCTACTTTTTCTGATCCAGTTCCTGCCGCTGAAGAATGCACTTCTGTTCCATGCATCCTTCGATTCAGTTTCAACTGCAGGCATGGCGGCAGGAGACCCGGTCCTTTATCGGACACAGGCATGGGAGGCGCGTGACGATGCACATCCGGCTGCCCTGCCGGAGGGGGGTGTCTCCATTGATGCGCACGGTGGACGCTACGGCGGTGCTCTGGACTTTTCCAGATACGCCGAAGCACTGTATTATTTTAAGGCGCAGGATAACTTCCCCTATGCCTCCAGGAACTGGAATGCAACCATCTCCTTCTGGTTGAAACTGGATCCCGATCAGGATCTGGTTGAGGGGCAGTGGTGCGATCCGATACAGATTACTTCACGGGCCTGGGACGATGGGGCTATATTTGTAGACTTTACACGCAACCGTCCGAGGAAATTTCGCTTTGCTGCGTTTGCAGACCGTGAAAGATGGAATCCTGATGGCCGGCCGTGGGAGGAAATGGCACCGGGAGTGATGCCAATGATCACGGTGCCTTCTCCTCCGTTCAAGCGGGATGCATGGACGCATGTGGCTCTGGTGTTGCAGAGGTTCAATACCGACCCGGAGCATGCGGTACTTCTCGGGTATCTTAACGGGGAGTCTGCTGGCGTATTGGAGGGGCGAGATCAGGTAATTACCTGGAATCCTGAGGATGTCCTTGTACAGATTGGGTTACAGTTCAAGGGGCAGATCGACGATCTGGCCTTCTTCAACCGGAATCTCTCATTGGAAGAAGTGAGACAGGTGTATACGCTCCCGCACGGCATTGCAACGCTATATCCGTAGCATGTACAGATCCTTTCCGTTACTGTTACCGGTCCTGCTGTGGAGTTGTGTCTCTCCAGCCGGGCCTCCGTATGCTCCGGATGAAGCAATCAACACAATAGAGGTGGAAGAGGGGTTCAGGGTTGAACGGTTCGCTGCGGAGCCGCTTGTGCAGGATCCGGTCGCAATGACGATTGACGAACGGGGGCGGGTCTACGTAGTAGAGATGCCGGGGTATCCGTTGGATACCGGGGGTTCCGGGCGCGTGAAGTTGTTGCAGGACTCCGATGGAGACGGTTATCCGGATACGGCGACTCTTTTTGCTGAAGGGCTCAGACTCCCGAACGGCGTGATGCGCTGGAAGAAGGGGGTACTCGTAACGGATCCACCGGAGGTGCTTTATCTGGAAGATACCGATACGGATGGAGTGGCAGATGTTCGTGAAGTGATCCTGACGGGATTTGCTCTGAGCAATCCGCAACATAATGCCAACACTCCCCTTTATGGCCTTGATAACTGGATCTACATTGCGAATAACGGTACGATTTCCTGGACAGAAAAGTATGCGGATCCGTTCGGGGATACGGGTGGAGAGATCTTCTTTTCATCCCGGCCGGAAGCGCCCCGACTGCCTCCGAACGGACTGGACCGGAATATCCGGTTCCGGCCGGACACATTCGAACTTGAAATGCGGAGCGGAAAATCACAGTTTGGTCACACCTTTGATCCATGGGGACGACATTTTCTGAACGATAACAGTCGCCATCACTATTACGAGGCGCTGGCAGCGCCATATCTGGAGCATAACCTGTCGGTTGCGGTGAAGAATGCAACGCAGATTTCGTCAGACCATGGCGGTGCATCTCAGGTATTTCCAATTACAGTCAATCCGGAACATCAACTTCTCACGGATCGGGGAGTAATGACCTCTGCGTGTGGAATCACATGGTATCACGGCGGTTTGTTTCCGGCTCCGTATGATGCGGATATCACCTTTACGGCGGAGCCGGTACATAATCTGGTTCATGTGAACCGGGTCCAGGCAGATGGCAGCGGATTTATTGCCTCCCGTATTCAGGAGGGAAAAGAGTTTCTGGCTTCCACGGACAGCTGGTTCCGTCCCGTAAATTTCTCGGTGGGGCCGGACGGAGCGTTGTATGTTGTTGACTACTATCGACAGATCATAGAGCATCCGGAGTGGATGGATGATGCGGTGGTTGAGGCGGGGAATCTGACGCAGGGGACTGCACGGGGCAGGATTTATCGCATCGTTCCAGATGGAACGTCAGCGCCATCCTGGCTGGATGCCCTGAAGCCAATGGACACGGCTGAACGCATCCACCGCTTAGCGGATGCAAATGGATGGTGGAGAATGACGGCGCAGCGAATGCTGGTGTCCGAGCGGGATACGACGGCCATACCGCTGCTAAGAGAACAACTCTCCAAGGAAACGCAGCCCGAAGGGCGACTTCACATCCTGTGGACTTTGCAGGGGCTGGATGCCCTGCGTACGCAGGATATCCGCTTCGGATTAGAGGATCCCCATCCCCGTGTTCGGGAAAATGCGGTCCGCCTGGCGGAACTCAGCCCGCAAGGCGGGGAGGTTTTACGTCCCTTTCTTACGGAACTCGCCAATGATAACGACGCAAGGGTACGTTATCAGGTATTAATGACGCTGGGGGTTGTGCTCCATGGAGATTCCAGAGAGATCTTGCGGGTGCAGGAGCAGATTCTACGACAGGATCTGCACGATGACTGGGTGCAGGTGGCGGCGCTGCTTTCCATGCCATCGGATCGGCTGTTCATGATCGCCCTGCACCACCCGGATCATCCTTCGTTCGTAGAAAAAGTTACGGAGGTCATGGTTCGGCAGCGGCGTGCAGCGGTGCCCCTTGCGAGTGTCCTTGCTTCGGAGCGTGATCAGTGGTGGCATGCAGCAGTGCTCCGAGGCATGGCTTCGGCCAATGCAAGCGCCTCGGCTTCTCAGGCAAAAGATTTGATTGCACGGATGTGGCAAACAGGGGACGAGGAGATTGCACATGCCATTCTGTCAATTTTGCCATCAGGCAGCTTGTCACCGGATGTTGTAAGTGATGCATATCAACTGGCGCAAACTCCCAACGTCTCCACAATGCAGCGCCTGCGGGCAGTACGCCTCTTATCGGTCGCACCAACGGGACCGGAGGCATTACTCACACTGTTCAAGAATGAGGTTCCGCTGGAGATGCAGCTTGAGGTGCTAAAGGGACTCCGCCGGAAGGGCGGGGTAGAGGTTGCGACGCATATTCTGGATCAATGGGCACGCTTAACGCCACAACTCCGGCGCACCGCTTTGGAAACATTCAGTAATGCGGATCGCGCAGCCCTTCTAGTGGAAGCACTGGAAACCGGGGTGGTTTCGGTTGCAGATCTATCCTGGAATCAGCGCGTGCGGCTGATGCGTGACACGCCCGAGCCAACCCGCAGCCGTGCCCGTGCACTGCTCCGGATTACCGATGAGGCGCGTGGGAAAGTGGTCGGCGATCTTGTGGGGGACCTTCCATCGGGAGCTTCGATATTTGCCGCGGCCTGTGCATCCTGTCATACACGCGGATTTGGTCCGGACCTGGCCACCGTCCGTCACTGGCCGGATCATATGCTGATTGATGCAATCCGGAATCCATCCAGATCCATCTCCAGCGGTTTTGAACTGTGGCAGGTGGTGACCACAGCGGGCGATACACTGCATGGTGTAATTGCCTCGGAGACCTCCTCGGCAGTGCGGCTTGTTGCAGAACAAACCGATACTACCATTCCCCGTTCAGAGATTGGGAGTGTGCGCCCGCTGACGGTTTCAGGGATGCCGGAAGAATTAATTCCGGATCCACAGAAACTGGCGGACCTACTGGCGTTTTTGAAACAACTCTGACAGGGTATTTCGTCTTGCTGATCCGTTTTCTGGAGGTGCACACGAGATGGATGCGGACTCATTTCCAGGATGTTTCGATTAGGAATCCCCGAATAATTCCTCAATTTTTATGCGCCGGTATCCAAAGATCCTTCGCAGGTCAGGGCGAATGATGAGCCGGTCAATCAGTGTGCCCCCGGGTACGAGATAATGGATGGTATCCTCCACTCTTGTCCCTCCATTTTCGGAGCAAAAAGTATGCTGATGCACCCATTTCCGGTATGGCCCGCGGAGTTGTACATCGGTAAAACTGTTTGGAGGGTTCCAGTCGGTGATTTCGGTTTGCCAGCGGACCGGAACTCCGCGTACGCGCAACTGGTAGTCGATCAGGGCTCCCGGGCGCATCTCAATAGCCCCCGGTGTCATAATGCGGAAACGCAGAAAAGGAGGTGTAATTCGCTCCAGATTACGAGCCTCTCCGAAAAAAGCAAAGGTTTCTTCAAGGGGGGCGGGCAGCCACTGGCTTGTGGAGAAGATCAGATCGGTGTCGTTCGGCGTACGTGGTTTTGCTTTGGATTTCATGGGAAACACAGGTTTTTACACGCAATAAAGGAGATTGGAAATCAGTCAACAGGGCAGATGCGACATAAACGCCTCAGAGCGCAGAAGGAGTACAGCCCGCCTGAAAATCTTTTTTTTTTGGATCTTCGGCTGCGGTGCGATCCTCGGTTCTTTGGATGTTACAGTCGCCTGCGGGATATGCAGGATCCGTGTTATTTTCCAATCCCGATGATCTCAATCAGGATAAAGGGAATGGATCCACAGAAGGCGAATGGAATGATCACATACCAGGGTGCCGCCCGGAACATCCCGATAACGGCCATAGACATCAGCACAAAAGCGATGAACGAGGCTAGGTAGATCAGGCGGCGATGCAACCGAAGTCTTGCATAACTTCGAAGCGTATTCAGTTTGTGTCCTTTTTCGGCCAGTTCCAAAATTCGTCCGGCCGCACCAGGAAGCACCTTCTCGTATTCGGCAAGTTCCTGGGCACTGGGGATCGGGCAGGGATCAAGTGCGGAATCGTCATCCACCCATTCCTGCAATCTACGGAGTGGATCTCTGAGCGGATCAGGTTTATTCTCTTCGGGTTTCTCCTGACCGGATTCGCCGTTATTGTAATGACCGTTGCTTGAAGAATGGTGCGTACTCATCTGTATAGTATTCCAAATTGAGGTGTCAGTCAAGGGGGTGGATTATGTGTTAAATCAACATCCGTCCACCCTAAATGTAAGCATTATCGGTTTAATGTAGAACGATACGCTAACCCATCGCCTCACGTTGAACGACAATCCATGAACTTTGAGCCATTTGATCGCCGATGGTCCGCCCCGGGAACTCCATCAGGAAGCATCCCCAAATCTCCAGCGTGGTGTCTAGCGACAGCATTTTTTCTCTCGGTGACACTTAGAGTTTTCCCCAAGGGGGACAAATTAAGGACTTCGGCGCAAAACGCAAAGCCGTTTCCGGTTCAATCCCCAACGGCTACTTGACGTGTATCCGTACGAGGTAATTACCCCCAAAAGCTAAATCGTATGCTCAAACCGATGCCGATTTACGGTTGAGTATATAATTCCCTTCATTTATGCAGGAGGATCAGGCTCGGGAGGCATGCGGTACATTGTGGAAGGAGGCTGCGAAAGACGCAAGGGGCAGAACTGCCGTGTCCGTAATGGGGATTAAACTGCGATGGATGCTCATTCAAACTCCCTGCATCAGAACAATTCCGTGATCTTTTGCTACAGAGAGATCCCCCGTTTCCATGGGATAAAATCCTTCTGCCCCAGGCGCACCGAAGCCGGAATCAGATCCCCGCTTGCGACCCTCACAACTAGATCCAGAATCTGTCCGCCGACAGATTCAATCGTTTCCTTACCCTCAAGGATGCCTCCGGCATCCAGATCAATCAAGTCCGGGATCCGGCTGGCGAGACGGGAATTACTGCTGATCTTGATCACCGGTGCAACCGCATTCCCCGTTGGTGTTCCCATTCCTGTGGAGAAGAGGATGATCTGGGCACCTGCTCCCGCAATGGCCGTCGTTGACTCCACATCACCGCCCGGTGTGCAAAGGAGGTTCAGCCCGGGCTCGGTCGCATATTCAGGATAGTCCAGAACCGCCGTGATGGGGGAAGTGCCTCCTTTGCGTACAGCACCGGCGCTCTTCATTGCATCGGTTAATAATCCGTCCCGGATATTTCCCGGAGTCGGATTCATGTCAAAGCCGGACCCAACTGCTTCCGCCAAGGTGGAATAGGATTCCATTAAGTGTACAAAACGGTTTGCAATTGAGGGATCAATACAGCGGTCAATCAGGGACTGTTCCTGACCGCAGAGTTCCGGGAACTCCCCCAGAATGGCTTTGCCCCCAAGTGCCATCAACAAGTCTGTCGCGTGTCCCATGGCAGGGTTTGCGGTGATCCCGCTGAATCCATCAGATCCGCCGCATTCCAGCCCCAAAGTGAGTCTGCTGAGTGGGGCGGGGGCCCGGCGAAGCTGGTCAGACTCCTGGAGGCCCGCAAAAGTGTCGCGAATGGCCTGTGTGATGAGCGCATCCGCACTGGCAAAGGACTGTTGCCGGAATACATGCAGCGGCTTATCAAATGCCGGGTTACGAGTATGCAATTCCTCCATCAGCCGATCCACTTCCGCATTCTCGCATCCAAGACTCAGCACCGTTGCGCCGCATACATTGGGGTGATTCAGATATCCGGCGAACAGCCCGCAGAGCGATTGGGCATCTTGCCGCGTTCCACCGCAGCCCAGATGATGGGGAAGAAATTGTATTCCGTCCACATGCTCAAAAAGTCTTGATCCGGCCGAGATTTTTTCAAGGGGCACTGAAGGATTTCCGGTGCGGTGCGCATGGGCCAGCGCCGCAACCTGCTGGCGGTATTCCGTGACCACCCCATATCCCAATTCATCCTCAAATGCGCGGCGGAGTACATCAATATTCCGGTTCTCACAGAACACCATCGGCATCACGATCCAATAATTCGCCGTGCCCACCTGTCCGTCCGACCGGTGATAGCCCCGGAACACGGTATTCTGCCATCTTGAGACATCCGGGGGACTCCAGTCTGGAATTGGAGGTTTCTCTTTTATCCGGTAATCCGAGGTGTCATGGATCAGATCTGCCCGGCTTAGCCGGTCACCGGGAGAGAGGTTACGAAGGGCCTGTCCGACCGTGACTCCGTACATGGTAACGGGGTGCGATTGCCGGATGGGCCGGATGACGATCTTGTGTTTTGCCGGAATGGGGGTCTGCGTCACACAGCCGGG
Source organism: Rhodothermales bacterium (assembly GCA_022821875.1). GTDB lineage: Bacteria > Bacteroidota > Rhodothermia > Rhodothermales > Bin80 > Bin80. Next base: position 14,508 of record JAJECV010000008.1, on the reverse strand, counting down.
CAGGGCCTCTGCGCCTGCAGGTACAGAGGTCAGCACAACGGCGACATTGTCACTCGGATGGATCTGCAGTACATGCGCGGACATTATTCCAGATGAGACTGGTCCCCAACATTGACTTTATCCGGCCTGCCGGTAATGATACTGTGTGCACCAATCATGGAGTCTCGAAGTACCGAATTCTGAACCTGTGCGGACTCAAAAATGATACTGTCACGGAGGATTGAATTGCGGACATGCGCCCCGGCCTCTACACTCACATAAGGCCCCAGAATGGAGTTCTCAATGATCGCATCTTCGGCGATATGGACGGGCTCGTGAAGGATGGAATTTGAGCAGCCGGGTCGCGGACTTCTTTGCGGCTCGTGATCCAGCAGATAGCGGGTCGTGTCCATGAAGGCATCCAGGGTTCCGCAGTCCAGCCACGCGTTCACCGCTGCTGTCCGAAAAACCAATCCGTCCTTTAACATGCCGTCGAAGGCATCGGTCAGATAATACTCACCGCCATTGCCACAGATATTTTTATCAAAGAGTACCTGGATTGCGGCCTTTAACTTTTCCAGATGCTGCACATAGTAGATTCCGATGAGTGCCTCGTTGGAGATGAATTCTTTCGGTTTTTCCACGAATGCGGTGACCTGATCTCCTTCCCGCACGGCAACCCCGAACCGGCTGGGATCTTCGATCTCTTTGATCCATGCGACAACATCACTGCGTTCCAGATTGTGAACCGGATCCATGTCAAAGACCGTGTCGGCGTAGACGACTACGCCCTCTCCCTCCAAAAAATTCCGTGCACAGATTACGGCATGGGCCGTCCCTCTGGCCTCCTCCTGAATCACATAGTGGGGACGGATTTTGTGCCGCTGACAAACAGCATCCAGGATCTCGTACGCCTTGCGATCAAATCCCGGTCCAAGAATGAAGATCCCATCCGTAATCGGGCGGGGCAATGTGTGGGTGAATTTTTCTATGATACGCTCAACCATACATTGACCGCGTACGGTCATGAGCGGCTTCGGGGTGATGGACGACTGAGGGCGTAAACGCTTGCCGCGCCCCGCCATGGGAATAATTAGCTTCACGGTTTAGTCGAGAATTAGGTTGTGGTCAGGACGTTCTTCCCAGCGGATTTCATCTACCGGGTCTAGTTTGCCTTCTCCGGCATAGAGCCGGTTCGGGCAGTTGAGGACAAGTGCATCGGATGTGCCCGTATTGCGGTACGCGTGGATTACGCCTGGAGGAATTATGACCGTAGTCGGCGATTCTGCTCCCGTATCCAGCACCTGCCGCGTTCCATAGGTCGGGGAGTCCTTACGGGGATCCCATAAATAGAGTCGGAAGGAGCCATTCAAAAACGCAAAAAGATCGGTCTGGTCACGATGCTCATGCGGGCCGCGGGTGATGCCGGCACAGGTCAGTGAAACATACGCCATTACGGGGTGGAATTTCGGTTCCAGTTCATCGTGTCGAAAGATCTCGGACAGCCAGCCGCGCTCATCTGTATAGCAAGGCAGCGGCCGTACGATACAGTCGTGTACGTTCCCCGGGGTCCAGTTCATTTATGCTTCAGCAGGTAGTACCGGGTAAATGAGATCACGTGCGAGTTCGTTTGCATGATGCCATCCCGCAAGCGTTCCCGCGTCTCCCCACCACCCATCCAGCACGCCGTAGGTTAAGGTGCTGTGTTTGACGTAGGCAGAGTTCAGGTCGCTGACCTCGTATTCGCCGCGACGACTCGGAGAGAGTGTGCGGATAAAGTCAAAGACCTGCGCATCATAAAAATACAACCCTGTTACCGCATACCGGCTGGGGGGCGATGCAGGTTTTTCGATGATTTCGACAATCTCTTCTCCCTCAAATCTCGGAACCCCGTAACGTTCGGGATCCTGAACGGCTTTCAAAAGGATGCGGGCTCCTCTTTGCTGCTGCCGAAAGATCTCTGCTTCCTCCATCAGACTGTCTTCCAGGATGTTATCCCCAAGGACGACCAGAAAGGGCTTGCCGCCGGCGAAATTCTCGCATAGTCCCAGTGCCTGTGCGATACCGCCAGGCTGATCCTGCACACGGTAGGTCAGATCTAGACCAAGCTCCCGGCCACTTCCAAGAAGGTTGACCACATCGCCCATGTGTTCAGGACTGGTGACCACGGCAACCCGCGTGATTCCCGCTTCCCGGAGCCGCATGAGCGGGTGATAAATCATAGGGTACCGGCCGACAGGCAGTAAATGCTTGTTGGTGACTTTGGTCAGCGGGTATAATCGGCTGCCGGTGCCGCCGGCCAGGACGATCCCGTTCAGAGGTTCATGCATGTGCAGAAAGTACAGTTTCGGGGAAGATCAAGGTTGCATGGAAGATGGATCCGCTGAATGAATAGCCTGTTCCCGCCGGAGATCCTCCTGGACCATTTCCTGGACCAACTTATCGAAAGGTGTGCTGGGTTTCCAGCCGAGGTCCCGGCAGGCAAGCGATGGATCCCCCAGTAAGTGATCCACCTCTGCGGGTCGATAATATCGGGGATCCACCTCAACGAAGGCACGTCCAGTCTTTTTACAGTACCCTTTTTCATCTTTCCCGGTACCTTTCCATTCCAGCGGAAGGCCGATCTCTGCGAAGGCCAGAGAGCAGAAATCGCGTACAGAGGTGGTCTGCCCGGTCGCCAGCACATAGTCTCGCGGACTTTCCTGCTGCAGCATTCTCCACATCCCCTCCACATAGTCGCGGGCATGCCCCCAGTCCCGTTTTGCATTCAGGTTTCCGAGGTACAACTTCTGATCAATCCCGAGTTGGATTCGCGCGGCAGCCCGGGTAATTTTTCGAGTCACAAAGGTCTCCCCGCGCAGCGGGCTCTCATGGTTAAAAAGAATCCCGTTACAGGCGTACATCCTGTAGGCCTCCCGGTAGTTGACGGTGATCCAGTACGCGTAGAGTTTTGCTGCGCCGTAGGGGCTGCGGGGGCGGAACGGGGTCGTTTCGGATTGCGGGGGCGGTGCATTCCCGAAGAGTTCACTCGTGGAGGCCTGATAAAAGCGAACCTGATCGGTCAGCCCCAGGATGCGGACGGCCTCCAGCAGCCTTAAAACGCCGACGGCATCCGCATTCGCAGTGTACTCGGGGGTGTCAAAGCTGACCTGAACATGGCTCTGTGCGCCCAGATTATAAATCTCGTCCGGCTGAACCTCCTGCACAATACGAATGATGTTCGTTGAATCGGTCAGATCCCCGTAATGGAGATGAAATTGTGCATGGTCCACATGCGGATCCGTGTATAAATGGTCGATCCGCTGCGTATTAAAGAGGCTTGCACGGCGTTTTACGCCATGAACTGTGTATCCCTTGCCAAGAAGGAGTTCGGACAGGTAGGCACCGTCCTGACCGGTGACACCGGTGATGAGAGCTGTTTTCGTTTTCATGGACACTCGGACTTATACCACGCATACGTCTTCTGAATCCCATCCTGCAGGGAAGTGGGGGCCTTCCATCCCAATTTCATCAGACGCGAAACGTCAACCAGTTTGCGCGGGGTGCCGTCCGGTTTGGAACGGTCAAAGTCAAGTGCGCAGTCGGTTCCCATGACGTTCTGAAGAAGATCACACAATTCCCGGATACTGAGATCGTTTCCATAGCCCACATTCAGCATGGAATCTGGAGCAACATGCAAGAGGTGTTCTTCGGGCGTTTCCAGCACGAAGACACAGGCATCGGCCATGTCTTCACTGTAGAGAAATTCTCTGCGGGGGCTTCCGGATCCCCAGACCGAGATGCGCTTCTGCCCGGATGTATGCGCTTCGTGAAGTTTTCGCATGAGTGCCGGCAGTACGTGACTGGAGGTGAGGTCAAAGTTGTCTCCCGGTCCGTAGAGGTTGGTTGCCATGACCGTTACAAAATCACTGCCATGCTGACGGCGGAGCGCCTGACACTGCACGACTCCGGTAATCTTGGCAACCGCATACCACCGGTTGGTCACTTCAAGCGGTCCGCTGAGTAGAGCCGTTTCCTGCATCGGCTGCTCGGCTTCCCGGGGATAGATGCAGGTGCTTCCCAGAAAAAGGAGACGCTTTACCCCGTTCTTTCTTGCGGCATCCAGAACATGGTTCTGGATCAGGAGGTTATCTCCCAGAAAATCTGCCGGATATCGGTCATTGGCAAGAATCCCTCCAACCCGGGCTGCCGCCAGGATCACAAATTCCGGCCGCTCCGATTCAAAGAAGGAGTTGACGGAGTGCTGGCACCGCAGGTCCAGTTCCTCACGGGTTCGAAGGAGCAGATTTCTGTACCCATGTGTGCGGAGTTTCTTGACTAGTGCACGTCCAAGCAGCCCTCTGTGCCCGGCAACATAAATGGATGCATCAGGATGGGTTAGATGCATGGGTCAGGATGCTTGGCCGATTTTTTGAAGAACATAAGAGAGGGTACGCCGGAGCCCTTCCTTCCGGTCCACTTCGGGACACCAGCCCAGGAGCCGGTTTGCCATGGAGATATCGGGCTGACGATTTTTTGGGTCATCTTCAGGGAGTGGATCATGGATGATTGTGCTTGTACTGCCAACCAGCGCAATAATTTCTTTTGCAAACGCAAGGATGGAGATTTCATCTCTGCACCCAATATTGACGGGGGAGGTAACCTTGCTGCGCAGAAGTCGCACGATCCCGTCAATCGTGTCATCTACATAAGTGAATGAGCGGGTCTGTTCTCCCGTTCCGTGAACCGTGATGGGGGCTCCAACAAGTGCCTGACGCATAAATGCCGGGAGCGCTCTGCCGTCATTGAGGCGCATACGGGGGCCATACGTGTTGAAGATACGCACAATGCGTGTCTGTAAATTATGATGACGGTGATAAGCCATGGTGATTGCCTCGGCAAACCGTTTTGCCTCATCATAGACCCCCCGGAGTCCAACCGGATTGACGTTCCCCCAGTACGTTTCTTTCTGCGGATGTGTGATCGCATCTCCATAAACCTCGCTGGTGGATGCCAGAAGGAAACAGGCATTCTTTGCTTTGGTGAGTCCAAGCGCATTATGGGTCCCGAGCGCCCCGACCTTGAGCGTTTGAATCGGAAGGCGCAGATAATCAATGGGCGAGGCCGGGCTGGCAAAATGCAGCACATAGTCGAGTGCCCCCTCTATCGTGATATATTCGGTCACATCATGCTCAAGAAAATTGAAGCGGGGGTGCCCGGCCAAATGTGCAATGTTGTCGGGGGATCCGGTCAGGAAGTTGTCCATACAGACCACATCATGCCCGTCTTTCAGCAGCCGGTCACATAAATGTGATCCAAGAAAGCCGGCACCACCCGTAATCAAAGTTCGTGGCATCAGGGGCGACAGATGAATCCTAAGTTGTGCATTGGCATACGCATTATACCCAAAGTTAAGACTTGAGGCGGACCTATTGAGGAAATTTGATCAATAGGACACCGAATTATGGGGGCAGACTCTGCCGGAACGCTGAAGTACATCGCAGAGGGAGATCGGTATGGTGGATAGAGTCGCATCCTTTCTGGGTTCTACTGCGATCATGAAAGATTCAAAGGGGACGGAGTTTTTGCGGGGTGGTTTCACGGATCAGTGCACGCGCTAGTGCGCGGGCAGGATCAATCAGAGGCAGGTCTTCCGCACTGCTCACCGCAAGCGGCAATTCGGTGCATCCCAGGATGACGGCCTCCGCCCCTGTCTTGCGACATTCGTCCAGAGCGGAGTACACCATGCTCTGTGCGGTTCTGGTAGTCGGGGCCGGCTGCGCTTTAATGCCGTACTCCGGATCAAAGATGGCCCGGTGAACCACCTGTTCGGCAATCTCATCGGGGGGCATGATGGGGGTGTAGCCGGCGTTTTCCAATGCAGACCGGTACAGGCCCAGACGATGAACGCTGAGCGTAGATAAACATCCGATCCGGTTCAAATCCGGCAGGATTTCCCGGATATACCGGATCGTCTCCTGAATCAGATGCAGGATGCGGATGCCAGTGCCTTCCAGAGAGCGTGTCAGTTCATCAAAAATTTGCGGGGCATGTGCAGAGTTACAGGGGATTCCCGCAACCTGAACTCCCAGTTCAGAAAGCTTGCAGGCAATGGAGGAAATTGCAATCGCGGGATTCAGAACCGGTTCCCCAAATACATATGCACTCCGGTCTCCAATCAGATGGCTGTAGGACAGCAGCGCCACAGGCAGGTGATCCTGATCCGTCGTGGCCTGGGTTTCCGCAATCACTTTGGCGGCCAGATCAAGCCCCGCCTGCGGTCCCATTCCCCCAATAATGCCGATAACCGGGAAATTCATTAATTATTCACACAAATTTAAGCGAAGGAATGCCAAAATGTTTTTATCTTTGCAGTTTTGTCCCCCAAAGTGGCACAATACGACACGATTGCCCGGTCGTCTAATGGCAGGACAGCGGCCTTTGGAGCCGTCGGTGGAGGTTCGAGTCCTCCCCGGGCAACTCTTTCTATTTCAGTACTGCAATACATAAGTCGATGTCATATCGGAATGGAGAACTCCCCATCGGGATCTTTACGGGGAGTAGTAACCCTGCACTCGCAGAAAAGATTGCCGAATCGTACGGTCAGCCACTCGGCAAATTGAGCCGTGTGGTGTTTTCAGACGGGGAGTTATACGCCAAGTATCAGGAATCTATCCGGGGAAGGGATCTGTTTATTGTGCAGAGTACGTATCCGAACGCGGACAACTGGATGGAACTCCTGCTTCTGATTGATGCGGCCAAGCGCGCCTCTGCGGACCGGATCAATGCAGTCGTTCCGTACTTTGGATATGCCCGTCAGGAGCGGAAGGATCAGCCAAGGGTTCCCATTGCGGCCAAGCTCATGGCCGATCTGCTTCAGACCGCCGGGATCAACCGGCTGCTCACGATGGACCTGCACGCATCGCAGATCCAGGGATTTTTTAATGTGCCTGTGGATCATTTGTATGCTTCGGCAGTATTCGCAGGTTATTTTCAGAAAATTCGTCTGGCAAACCTGGTGGTTGTCGCACCGGATGTCGGAGCAATCAAGATGGCCCGTGCCTATGCCAATCGACTGGATGCAGATCTTGCAGTTATTGATAAGCGCAGACCCCATCCGAATGAAGCAGAGATCATGAATATTATTGGCGAGGTCAAAGGACGCAATGTGCTTTTGATTGATGACATCATTGATACTGCCGGAACGCTGACCAATGCGGCCAATGCGCTCCGGGATGCCGGCGCTCATGAGATCATGGCGGCCTGTACGCATCCGCTGCTGTCGGGCAAAGCCTATGAGCGGATCAATGCTTCGGTTCTGAGCAAGCTCCTGGTGACCGACAGTGTTCCACTGAAGAAGAAGTCTGACCGCATTGAGGTGGTCAGTGTTGCCGAGATGTTCGCAGATGCCATCCGGCGCATCTCAACGGATGATTCCGTTTCAACGTTATTCAACTAGTTTAAAATCCATGAATGTGATTTCGATTTCAGCACAGGCCCGTATGCCGGGAAAAGCTTCGGCCAGGGCAGCACGCAGAGCGGGGGATGTCCCCTGTATTCTTTACGGGCGCCATGTAGATGCGCACCCCTTTGTGACGAGTGAACGAAGCCTGCACCCACTCATCTTTACCAACCGGACCCATATTGTGAATATCAGCCTAGGGGATGAATCATGGGAATGCATTGTGAAGGATGTGGACTATCATCCGGTCACAGATCGTCCCATGCATGTTGATTTTCAGGCGCTTCAGGCGGGGGAGAAAGTGACCTTGTCGGTGCCGATCAATTTCACGGGGGTTTCTGTGGGGCAGTCAAAGGGAGGATCCCCTAGATTTGTCCTGAATGAACTGGCGGTCAGCTGTTTTCCGCGGGATATTCCCACACAGATTGACATTGATGTCAGCAAGGTCGATATCGGGGATTCAATCTATCTGCGCGACCTTGAGGAGGAGACTCTGGAATTCCTTGCACCGGGAGATCAGATTTTAATGTCGGTTGTGCGTCCACGCACTGTGGAAGAAACCGAAGAGGTGGAGGAAGATGTAGAGGCGGCAGACGAGGAGACGGAGGAATAAGGGCCGGACAGGCCGGTTTCGGTTTTTGAATGCCACAGAAACAGTGCGTGATACTTGGATTAGGGAATCCAGGCCCTGAATATGAGGGAACACGTCATAACGTCGGTTATCAGGTGATTGACCGGATTGCAGAGCGGTGCAGGATCATCTTGCGTGCCCATTCCCCGACCAATTCGGTTGCCGGGAAAGGACGGTGGCGAGGGCGTGCCTTTACGGTTGCGAAGCCGCAGACCTGGATGAACCGAAGTGGAGAATCCGCCCGCAGTTTTCAGCGGCGCATGCGACTCAGCGGGCAGGATTTCCTGATCGTGCTGGATGATTTACATTTGCCTGTTGGTACGCTAAGGCTGCGCCAAGGCGGAAGCGCCGGCGGGCACAACGGGATGCAGAATATTATAGATGCCCTCCAAGATGAGCAGATCCCAAGGTTACGCGTCGGGATTGGTCAGGCGTTTCAGCGGGGCAGACAGAAAGACTATGTACTCTCGCACTTTAATGAGAGCGAGCGCGTAACAATGGGGCAGATGCTCAATCATGCGCGGGATGCCGCTTTGGCGTTTGTTGCCGAAGGGGTGGTGCCTGCCATGAACCGTTTTAACCGTCGCATCCAGGCTGCCGAATCAGATTCGGATGAAGCGTCTGGATAATTCAGGTATCATTCACTACTTAAACCATTAAATGGTCGTTTGAAGATGTGTTCTTCTTAATGCGGCCTATTTGAATTCCTACACTTATGCAACCTATTCCTCTCATTCTTTTGGTGTGCACCTGCGGTGTGATCGCACTCGTATTTGCCTGGATGCGGGCACGCTGGATCTCCAGGCAGGATCCGGGCACAGAGCAGATGGTCGTGATTGCCGGGCATATCGCCCGGGGGGCGCAGGCCTTCCTGAATCGTGAGTATCGTGTCATTGCCGTCTTTGTGGTTTCTGTGGCGGCCATTCTGGTTTTTACCGGGCTGGCAGGTGGTGCGGAGTCTGGACAGTCGCCAATGGTGGCGGTCTCCTTTTTTGTCGGTGCATTTTGCAGTGGTGCTGCAGGGTTTATCGGAATGCGGGTTGCCACCAAAGCGAATGTCCGTACCACCAATGCCGCCCGGACCGGACTTGCACCGGCGCTGGAGATTGCGTTCTCCGGCGGCCTGGTGATGGGGCTGTGTGTGGTGGGACTCGGGATCCTGGGACTGGGCGGTCTGTTTTTGGCCTACAACGGGTTGACGGACTGGACGACGATTCGGGTGATTGAAGTGATTTCCGGATTTTCGCTCGGTGCATCCTCCATTGCATTATTTGCACGTGTCGGGGGAGGGATCTATACCAAGGCCGCGGATGTGGGGGCCGATCTGGCCGGAAAGGTCTATGAGGGGATTCCCGAAGATGATCCCCGGAATCCCGCAACGATTGCCGATAATGTGGGGGATAATGTGGGGGATGTTGCCGGCATGGGGGCGGATCTGTTTGAAAGCTATGTGGGATCCATCATCGGTGCGATGGTCCTGGGTGCCGGGTTCCTGACGGTCTTTGACGGTTCCAGTGCGGCGCTGGGAAGTCTCAGTGCAGTACTGCTGCCTCTGGTTCTGGGGGCGGTCGGGATTCTGGTCTCCGTTCTGGCCTCTTATTTTGTCCGCGTCAAAGAGGGGGGCAACCCTCAGCGCGGTCTGAATCTAGGCGAATTTGGTGCAAGTGCAGTCATGGCGGTCGCTGCGTTCTTCGTGATCTCCTGGATGCTGCCCGGCGAGTGGACGGCGACGACAAGTATTGTCGGAGAGCGGGTCTATACGGCGCTGGGGGTATTTTTGGCCATGCTGATTGGTCTGGCTGCAGGCGTTCTGATCGGTTTGGCGACTGAATATTTTACCGCCACCAACACCCAGCCCACCCTGCGGATCGCAAAGCAGAGTGTCACGGGTGCGGCAACGAATATCATTTCCGGACTGGGAACCGGGATGTATTCAACGGGCATCCCGGCGGTTGTGCTTGCATTGGCGATTATTGGCGCGTTCAGTACTGCAGGTCTGTATGGGATCGCGATTGCGGCGGTTGGAATGTTGTCGGTCACCGGGATCCAGCTTGCGGTGGATGCCTACGGCCCGATCAGTGATAATGCCGGAGGCATCGCAGAAATGACGCATCTCCCTGCCGAGGTGCGGGAGCGGACCGACAAACTGGACGCTGTCGGGAATACAACTGCTGCCATCGGAAAGGGGTTTGCCATCGGCTCGGCCGCTCTGACCGCGCTGGCGCTCTTTGCAGCATTCATGCAGCAGACCGGGATTGAGACGATTAATGTGGCCCAGCCCAATATCCTTGCAGGTCTCCTGATTGGAGCGACCTTGCCCTATGTATTCAGTGCGATGGCAATGGCCGCGGTCGGGCGTGCGTCCGCGGATATGATTGTCGAAGTGGGGCGGCAGTTCAATGAAATCCCGGGACTACGGGAAGGAACGGCACCGGCCGAGTATGCCAAGTGTGTGGATATTTCCACTGCGGCCGCCATTCGTGAAATGGTCGCCCCCGGTCTGTTGGCGATTGTACTTCCGGTCGTGATTGGATTGATCAGCAAGGATATGCTGGGAGGACTGCTGGTTGGTGTGACGGTGTCGGGGGTCCTGTTTGCGATCTTTCAGTCGAATGCCGGCGGTGCATGGGATAATGCGAAGAAACGGATTGAAGGGGGGGTGGAGTTTGACGGTGTGAAGTTCGGCAAAGGCAGCGAAGCACACAAGGCGGCAATCGTTGGCGATACGGTCGGAGATCCTTTTAAGGATACTTCGGGTCCAAGTCTGAATATTCTGATTAAACTCATTGCCGTGGTTGCTCTTGTGATTGCACCGATGCTCTAACGCAAACAAGTTGAGGGGGAACGGGTACGATCTATCGGTCCAAAATTTTGATGTTATGGCAAAGGTTGAAATCCCAATGCCCAAGATGGGCGAGAGTATTACCGAAGGGACGGTCATTGTATGGCATAAGCAAGAGGGAGATCCTGTTGAACTGGATGAGACACTCCTGGAGATTGGGACAGATAAAGTAGATACGGATGTTCCTGCACCGGTGAAGGGGGTTGTCGGGAAAATTCTTACACCGGAGGGGGAGACCGTGCCGGTCGGGCATGTGATTGCCGTCATTCATACGGAAGCGGAGGATGGGGATGTCTCCGCACCGCCTCCTGTATCTGAGGATTCCAGTGCATCCGCCCCGGTTTCATCTGCATCGGCGATTGAGGATACTCCCGTTGTGATGCCGAAGATGGGGGAGAGCATTACCGAAGGGACGGTCGTCGTCTGGCATAAGCAGGAAGGGGACGCGGTCGAACTGGATGAGACGCTCCTGGAGATCGGAACCGACAAGGTGGACACGGATGTACCTGCTCCGGCTTCCGGGGTTGTGCGGGCCATCCTGGTGCCTGAAGGGGAGACGGTAGAGGTCGGGACTACGATTGCCATCATCGGGGCAGAGGGCAGTGAGTATGCGCAGGTCTCTGCGTCCGAGCGTACGCCGGCAGCTGAGCCGGAACCGAATATTGACGTACCAGAGCTTTCCGAGCCGGAGGGGAGCCGGCACTTGGAGGATGGTCGATTCCTGAGCCCGCTGGTTCGCAGTATTGCGGAGGCGGAGAACATTTCCCGGGAGGAACTCTCTTCGATCCAGGGATCCGGGCGTGCCGGGCGGATCACGAAAAAAGACATTGTCCATCACCTGGAGTCCCGAACGGCGGCCCCTGTTTCCAGGCCGCCGAAGACGGTCGAACGACCTGCCAGAAAACCGCCGGTACCCTCGGCTCACCGGGATGTGAGCAAGGCCGGAGACCGGGTGGAAGTCATCCAGATGGACCGGATGCGCCAGCTCATTGCCGAGCACATGATGGAGTCTCGGCGTACGGCCGCACATGTGACCTCGTTCGCAGAGGTGGACGCTACAAGGCTGGTGCGGGTGCGGGAAGCGAACAAGAAGGCGTTCTTTGAACGTGATGGTGTAAAACTGACGTATGCCCCCTTTTTGATCCATGCTGCAGTGGAAGCACTTCGCGACTTCCCGCTACTCAACAGTTCAGTCGAAGGAGACAAGATTTTTGTACGGAAAGACCATCATATCGGGGTTGCGGTTGCACTGGAGCAGTCGGGATTGATTGTCCCGGTGATCCGGAATGCCGGGCGGTTAAGTATTACCGGGCTTGCTCATGCGGCCAGTGATCTGGCCCATCGCGCACGGGCATCGGAACTGCTTCCCGATGACTTGCAGGGCGGAACATTCACCCTGACCAATGTCGGCTCGCTTGGTTCATTGATGGGAACGCCGATAATCCTGCAGCCCCAGGTTGCGATATTAGCAACGGGAACGATTATAAAGCGTCCAGTAGTGGTGGAGCATCCTGATCATGGGGACAGCATTGCGATCCGGCACATGATGATTCTGTCGCTTTCGTATGACCATCGGATTATTGATGGTGCGATGGGGGTTGCCTACCTTCGCCGGTGCACGGAAGTGATTGAAAATCTGGATCCGCAGATGGAGTTGTGAGCAGTTGTACAGTGTGGACGGATTTAGGGAGTGCAGGCAAACGTTGTATTCACGGTCAGGATCTATGTGAGTTGTCTGTCTTGTGGTTATTCGTTTCAATCCTTGCGTCACAGGGACCATTCCGTGAACTTGCGTTCTTGAGTGTACATATATAAAGAGAAAGGATGATACAAGAGGTATATAAAATATCCGTGGCAGCACCAGGTGGAGTCGATGGAGTGCTTGATGTTCATGAGGCACTAGGGATTGCTATGGACTTTTTTAGCATATTGAAAGTGGATGCCGATGATATTTCGCTCAATATCAAATCTATCGTCAGGGAAAATCCGCTGATCGTTGAATGCCTGCCATATAATTCACGCACGCATGTTCTTGATTACGAGAGTGTAGAGGAAAATGCAAGAAGCTTTGCCCGTCTATGCGATGATGTTTTATCGGGGAGACGATGTTCCGTGGGTGTAAGTGAGTCTCTGCAAAAAAAGGCAATCCGTATGCTAAAGCGCACTTCCAGAGGCGTGTCTGAAGCGATTTGTGATCTCGGCCCAATTCGGCGTTCGATTACGTTCGTGCCTGAGTCCGCGGAGAATGCTGCAAAAATTCTGGAATTTCCATCCTCTGACATCTACCCGCATCTCTATAAGGGCAAGGCGGCCAAAGGACGTGAACTGGGAGAGATTGATGGTGAGATTATTGGAATAATCAGACGCAACGGTAAGCCGGTACTCAAGATTGAGGAACCAAGCTGGGATAAAAAAATCTGGTGTAGCCTGGCAGATTCTGAAATAAAGAAATGGAAGGCAATCCTGACGGCAGAAGATGCCTGGAGGGGGAAGCGAGTGCGGGTTCGCGGTGAACTGGTCTTTGATCGGCTTGGTCGCTATTTAGACGGGGTAAAGGATGGTTACCTTCGTGAGGTAGAGATACCGCCTGACCGATCAGTTGGGGACTTATTTGACCCGGATTTCACCGGGGGAATGTCTGCAAAGGAGTATTTGCGAAAACGCTGGGATGGGGGCAATTCTTAATCCGTCCAAGAAAACTTCCAAATACTATTGGGATTCGTGTATCTGGATTGATTTGATCCAAAGAATTGAGTCTGAAAGGATCAGGCCGATTGAATTTGTTTTTGAACTTGTCCAGCGTGGAGAGGCGCAATTAAACACGTCTGCAATAACCTTGGCCGAGGTATTCAAGGATGACCCGAAGCACGGAGACAGACTGGAGTTGTCTGGTGGTGAGGATATTTCATTTGAGGATTACATTGATCGGTATGTGACCGTATTAAATGTAACACAGGCAGTGGGTATCATAGCGAGGGATCTCCAAAAAAATCATTCCCGTTTGGCACAGGGGGGATGTGGAGATGCAATTCATGTGGCATGTTGTCTTTATTATAATATTCAAGTACTCCACACATTCGACGGAGGCCTCCTATCATTGGACCAGAAACTGGAGTGCTCCAATGGAAAAAAACTGATTATTTGCAAGCCACAACCACCGGGTAAGCAACTGGAATTATAGGTTACGGATTCAGAATTCACGATATTAGCAGTTTCTGTGCTACCTTCATTCACTCAATCATTTTGAAGAACTCAACGAGTCAAAACCATCCATCATGCCTGTACCTGAATCCTCATTAGACCACATCCTTGACATCTGGCGCAAAGAAGCCGCGGCCTCCGGCCACAATCAGGAACGCATCAAAGGAACCGCGTTTGAGAGGCTCTGCATTGCATTCCTGACGTATGACCCGGTCCAGAAAGCGCAGTATGAACCGCCCGTGACGTACGCCGCATGGGCATCCGGCCGGGGAATGTCGGAGCAGGACATCGGCGTAGATCTGGTGGCAAAGATCCGGGATACGGGAGGCTGGTGTGCGATCCAGTGCAAGTTCTTTGCAAAAGGGAAGACGCTGCGGAAGGAGGATCTGGACTCCTTTCTGGCGATGTCGGGCA
>JAJECV010000079.1 GCA_022821875.1 Rhodothermales bacterium | reverse complement strand
TACATTCAGGGAAATTATGGCGAATACTTGCAATTGTGGAAAATGTTCTATATATTGATAGTTAGTGTCATTATGTCCTAATATCTATGACTATTTATAGAACCTTCTTCGAACATCCATCGGATAAAAACCAGCGGGAGTATGAAGCACTGAGAGATTTCTATCTCAACGGCACCTCAGGGAAAGACGTTGCCCAAAAATTTGGCTATACCTTGGGGACCTTCAAGAACCTCTGCTGTCAATTCCGCAAAAATCCGAACATGTCCTTCTTCTTGCCAACTCCCAAAAAAGAACCTGCCCCGGACTCGTTACGTGCACGCATTCTGGAGTTACGCAAAACCCGGAAAGTCTCCATTTATGAAATTCAGCAGCTTTTGGACGAGGAAGGGCGCTCGGCGAGTCCCTCCTACATCAGTAAGGTCCTCCGAGCCGCAGGCGTGCCCTCGCTACCGCGTGGCCCCAAACAACCGAAGTCGATCCAGGCCCCGCCAGCAGATATCGGTGCTCTGGATCTGTCTCCCCGTTCATTCTCGACCTCCTGCGGAGGACTCTTTTTGTTTCTGCCGGATCTGGTTCAGATGGACATGGACGCGCTGGTCAAAGATTTTCCAGGATCCGACAAGATCCCGGCCTCCCACATGGTTCGGTCTCTTTTGGCACTCAAACTCTGGGGGGATCGGTCGCCCCTCCCGCGTCATGTCGGAGGCCCTGGACGAAGGATTAGCCCTCTTTGCCGGACTCAACGCAATCCCGAAACGTTCCTCGCTCACCGAATATACCGGACGGTGCGATCCCCACTTCACCCAGGAGTTTACGCACGCATGGTTTGATGCCGCCGCGCGACTGGATCCAGGACTGAAAGAAAAGGGAGAGTCCTTTGATCTGGACTTCCATACCATCCCCTACCATGGAGATCAGGCGCTGATGGAAAAACATTATGTGAGCAAACGCAGTCGCCGACAACTGGGAATTCTCACGTTCCTGGTCCGAGATGCCTCGACACGCATCTTTACCTACGCAAACGCCACCGTACACAAAAAAGATCATTCGATGGCCATCCACTATTTCATTGAGGATTGGAAGCAGCGGACCGGTTCCTTACCGAGCGAACTAGTTTTTGACAGTGGCGTGACGACCTATGCCCAATTGGCCAAGATCCATGCGCAGAAGATCGGCTTTATTACGCTTCGAAAACGGCATAAATCCATGGTCCAGGCCGCACGGGAACAACCTGCCAATCAGTGGAACTCCGTCACCTTGACCAACATTGGACGCAAGTATCGCCATCCGCGTGTTCTGGTGCAGAAAGTGAGGCTCAAAGGATACCCCGATGAAGTACGTCAACTTGCCATTGACGGACTAGGACGGGATCAACTCATGTTTCTGATTACCAATCAAACCGAGCCGGCCCCCGCCAAGATCATTGACCGCTATGCCCGCCGAATGATGATCGAAAATGTGATCAGTGATACCATTGACTTCTTTCATATGGATGCCTTGAGTGCAACCGTTCCCATGAAAATTCATGTGGATCTACAACTTACCCTCATTGCCGGGCTACTGTACCGCCTCCTCGGAATACGTGTCGGGGAACGAAAGGAACTCGCCGAAACACGAACCCTGTTCAGGGAATTGATTCCAAAACGAGCCAAAATCCATCTCACAGAAAAAGAAATTATCGTCGAGTATCCCCGGCGAACTCATAACCCACTGCTCATGAATGCCGAATACCACAAAGTAAATCTGCCAATCCCCTGGCTAGACAACAAAAGCCTCCGAATTGAGTTCGCGTGAAAGTCACCTGCAATTTTACCGATGGGAATCCAGGTTAGGCAGAACGATCCGAGAAGATACTGTTTTTTGCGGATAAGCTAGTTTCTTTCGCCGGTCTGTTCCGGTATCCAGGATCAACCTGCTCCGATACAGTTGCAGAATTCCGGGGAGAGCACACCTTTTCAGAGATCATATCAGCAGAAACATTGATCTGGGTTTCCATCTGGACATCCCAATTGGAGCCCTTGAGATCAGGATAAAGGTGAATCATAGATTTTTTTTCAGGTTCTCGGGAACCATTAAGTTCGGACTAAGTTGGAGTGGTTGCGTTTTAGTTACTCAATCAATAAAAAACCCATACATCAAGGGCAAAAAGTAAATTCGTTTATGCACTTACAGGTGCATGCTGTGCAATTTTAATCTTCGTGTTCTTGCTGCTGCCTCGCCTAGAGATTATTCAGGCATCTGGCGGTGTCGGCCTTAAGTATAACGAAGGTTACAACTCTGCCTGTCCCACATCTTGCGGAACTTATGTCTCTTGCGGTGGTGATTGTGGAGACAAAGAGTGTTGTTCGGCGGGGGCAGGTTCAGGCGGCTCCTGCCTATACTGTGAGACACTTATCATTCAATGACATGAATATTCTGCCTCGGCTTGGCTGGATGGTTTCCCTCCTGTGGTTGCTGTGCATCGGGGCGTGTCAACCATCAGAATCAAGTTACCGGGTAGTGGAGTCAGGTTTTATGGAGTTCGAAGACCTGTTCACTCTGGTGGATACGGTCCGTCTGGATGCCTCTGTACTCATCGGCACGACCAATTTTGTTGATCTGTCTGATCAGGGTGAGTTCTTGGTGACAGATGAAGTAAATAGGGAGTTATATGTTTTTTCGGCTTCCGGGCACCATGTCCGTACGATTGAAATTTCACGATGCAACCCGGAAGATGACGGTAACTTGCTCAGCACCCGATTTTTGAAAAACGGGAGCATGATTGCAACCACGGTGTGGGGGGTTTATTCTATTAACGCAGACGGTTCCTGCAATCAGAGAATTTTGAATATTGTGCCTAATCGCCCATCATTCTGTGAACGGCAGGATACGGTCTATTTTTTGAATCCTGACAGTCGCCCAACTCAAATCTACTCCTATTTCCCCGAGTCAGGTGTCGTACGTAATTATGATGGTATAAGGCAACCCAAGTTTCCAAGATTAACTGCAGTTAAGAGAGGTTATCTTGGACGTCAGATTGCCTGCTTTGAACGGGGGGTGTTCTATCGTTATGCAGAAAGCAGTGATGGCGAGCCCCTTTGGCCTGGAAGCGATCCTGTAGTGGTGCATCAACCGATCTCGTATCGTTCGCCTGACCAGGATCTTAGGTCGAAAGGAATGAATAATATGACATCTGAATTGCAGGAACTTGCCCTTGCGTACACTTTCTCGAATGGAATTTTTGAACTGGACGACAGGCATCGTATGGTGACGTTTCAGTATCCTGCCGAAATCAACGTGATTATCGTGAATATGGATACGGAGACCAGTGTCAGCACGAGCATTGATCGCTCCGAATTCCTAATGTTCGTCAAGGATGGGCTCTTGTATAAGTTGGGAGAGTATGAAAAACTTCCGTCCGGTGAGTTGGGCAATAAGGTGCTTAAGGTCTGGCAGTTTCATCCATTTGAATCGTCACATCCCGATACTCGGAGTGAAGAATTCCCGGCAGATCATTCCGATTCCGAATGAGCGGACTATCTGACAAAACCTGTTTCTTCCGGAAAAAGATATGAGGCAGTTTGGTTGGTTTATCGGGGCATTCGCTGGCGCAATGACGGTATGTCTCCTGAGTTGGTGGCTCATTATGTATCCAACGGATACGTCGGGGAATGATCGCACAGGGGCCGCTGACACACTGCTGCTGGATGTATCCTTTCCAATGACGGATCTGACGGATGCGGTGAGTGGTGATTCAGTGAAACTGATGCAGGCCTCATGGTCAGATGCTGTGGTCATCATCCTTGGAGGTATAGGCTGTTCGCGCAACCAGGTGGAAGTCCTCAAACGGTGGAACGACAATCAGA
The DNA here is from genome assembly GCA_022821875.1 of Rhodothermales bacterium. GTDB lineage: Bacteria > Bacteroidota > Rhodothermia > Rhodothermales > Bin80 > Bin80. The sequence goes on along the minus strand of JAJECV010000079.1, from coordinate 342 downwards.
TAACAGCAGATTCAACCAGCATGGACATCATAGCTGTGTATGCTGATCCACTGATGGGGGTGGAGTTAAGTCGGCATGAATCTCTATTATTAAGAAGGGCCAGCCAGATGGATTTCCCGACTTTGGTGTACGAAGGCCAGGAGTTCAATCCCCGATCTATGGGTATCCAGACTCCTCAGGTAGTGCGGGTACGCAATGGTCGTATTGCAGAGATGTTGATCAATTGATTCTCTATAGGAGAATTCTAATCGCAAGTTTGTCATCTTTTCGGCCTGATCTCTCTGGTTTTATTGGAAATAGACAATCTTTAGATTCTTTGTCAAATCCTCCTTGTCCCAGGTG
>JAJECV010000056.1 GCA_022821875.1 Rhodothermales bacterium | reverse complement strand
AGGATGACTTCCACCGCATGCTCCTCACCGCTATCAAGTGTCCCATATACATAGCGAACCCTGTCGGTTGTCTCTCTACCATCTGAGTCGCTATGCACGGGATCAATCCCCGTACCTGAATCACATCCCTGAGTGGCGAAGAGGATTATAAACATAAACCCCAGAATACACCATCCCAAAGTCCCATGTCCTGCTTTCATAAAGTGTTGCATCGTACAAATAGAATTTAAGTTGAAAAGAGGCACTGACGAAAATCAGTACTCGGTTTATATCCTCACAATCCAATCTGCCGATGCAGAATTTGACCATGCTGATAACTATTTGAACGCCCCAAAAGTGCGATGTTCCCGGCATTGTGTGAAGATTTGATGGATTATTAAAGGAGATTTGTTGAATTCAAATGCCGTTAATTCAAAAAATCTCAAGATCAGCACACAAAAATAACACGCATCTCCCTCTGTACGGTGAAAACCGAACCCCTTCACTGCTGCGCAAGCGTCCTCTAAATGAGGATCAACGCAGGGGATCGTTTCCCAGCACAACCTGTGATCAGTTTCCCCCTGCACATGTGCGTCTGTCACCCCCATCCCCCCTGCTTCCTCTGTGCCAGATTCCGCAAGGTGCATAAAACCGGCTGTATCTGAATCCAGATAGGAAATCTCCAGATACTGATCGGGCGACTGCAACGCACACTATCCTGCCGGAGAGAACCAAGGATTCCCTTCACATACCGGAAGATGCAAGCAGACAGAAATCGTCCGCACGCCTGATTTTTCGGCACAAATGGAGAGTCATGAGAGATGATCCGATTTTCATCTTGCCAGTTCCAGAAGGATGCCGCCTGCAATCGACACGATATGCCACCCTGTGGATGCCAGTTCGCCTCTTCCATCATGTGTTCTAGATGTTAATCTACTCCGGATCGCTAAGATCTGCGCCGGAGAATCACGGCACAAAGATGCCAAGGAAAATTCCGCCGCACATTCAAGGTCATCGTGCTCCACTGCTGCTGTCCCGCCATGGTGAGTTATCCCCGCAATATTGGGCTTCCATTAAGAGCGCAGCCTGATCGAATGGCCTGTCTCGTGAAATATCTGGATCAGATTCCCCGTTATAAACGTTTAAGTATTTCGGCGAGAACATGTATTATTAGGGAATGTCGAGTAGACTTCATACAAAGCCATGGAGCAATACGGGTATAGTGTTCTGACACTGTGGCAGGGCATCAGCATAGGCTTCCCCGCCATTTTATTTCTGGCATATTTCGGTGCGCGGATCTGGGTATGGGGGATTGCCGTGATTCTGTTGATCTATACCGCAGGTGCACCACTGTGGCTGATCCTCATGGCAGCGGTCCTTACGGGGGCCTGGGCAGTACCCCCGATTCGGCGACTGCTGTTTACGCACCCCGTCATGCAGACCATGGACCGGATGGGATTGCTTCCGGCAATTTCGGATACAGAACGGACAGCACTGGAGGCAGGAAAAGTCTGGATTGAAGGGGAATTATTTTCCGGTCGTCCAGACTGGAAGCGGATCCGAGAAGCATCTTATCCGAGTCTGAGTCCAGAGGAACAGCAGTTTCTGGATGGCCCCGTGCAGAAATTGTGTGACCTGGTTGATGACTGGAAGGTGTGGGCAGACCGGCAGTTCCCCGATCCGGCATGGGAACTGATGCGGCAGGAGAAAATGTTCGGAATGATCATTCCCGCCAAATATGGAGGGCTGGGATTCTCCGCCATGGCAAACAGTTCGGTCGTGATGAAATTGCAGTCCCACTGCAGCCCGCTCGCAACCACCGTGATGGTGCCGAACTCCCTGGGACCGGCAGAACTGCTCATTCACTATGGAACGCAGGTACAGCGCGAACAATATCTGGAACACTTGGCCGCGGGGACCCTCCTTCCCGCATTTGCACTCACAGAACCGGGTGCAGGGAGTGACGCAGGGGCAATCCAGGCAAACGGGGTCCTGTTTGAGGATAGTGAGTCCGGTGAAATCAAGATCCGCCTCAACTGGCAAAAACGATATATCACGCTCTCCACAATGGCCGATATCCTGGGACTTGCATTCAAGTTGAACGACCCGGACCACCTGCTCGGTCAGCAGGAAGATCTCGGAATCACCTGTGCACTGATTCCCTCCAGTACGCGGGGCATCAAGCGGGGACGAAGGCATGACCCGCTGGGGGTCCCCTTTGTGAATGCTCCCTTTGAAGGCGAGGATGTGGTGGTCCCTCTGGATGCAATTATTGGAGGAAAACAAGGGGCCGGCGCCGGGTGGAAGATGCTCATGGAAGCACTTGCGGCCGGGCGCGGAATCTCGCTCCCCGCATCCGCCGTGGGAGGCTCCAAAGCCGTCTATCTGGGGGTTTCGGCCTATGCCGCCGTCCGGCGGCAGTTTGGGCTCCCTATCGGCAGATTTGAAGGCATTGAAGAGCCGCTGGCACGGATCGGCGGATTCATCTATCTCATGGATGCGGCCCGTGTCTATACACTCGGTGCCATTGACAGCGGCGAAACCCCTGCCGTAGTCACTGCAATCCTGAAGTATAATCTGACCGAACTGAGTCGCAAGATTGTCAATGACGGCATGGATATCATGGGAGGCAGTGCCATTTCATCCGGCCCGCGCAATATTCTGGCACATCACTATATCAGCAATCCTATTGCGATCACCGTGGAAGGGGCCAACATATTGACGCGAACCCTGATGATCTTTGGTCAGGGAGCACTGCGCTGCCACCCTTGGGCATACAGGGAAATCATCGCTCTAGGCGAAAAAGACACCGTCCGGTTTGATCGTGCATTCATCGGGCATATTGGACATGTCGTGCGCAATGCCGCACGGTGTTTGATCCTGGGGATCACGCACGGTCATGCGGTGCCGGCCCCCGGCAAGGGGCCTGTGCGTACATACATCCGGCGACTGACCTGGGTGTCTGCCTCGTTCGCATTTCTGGCAGATGTGGCCATGGGATCCCTTGGAGGTGCACTCAAACGGAAAGAAAAAATTACCGGCCGCTTTGCCGATATTTTTTCCTGGATGTATCTGGCTTCCGCCACCATCCGGCGATTTGAAGCCGAGGGGATGCAAAAAGAAGATCGCCCCTATTTTGACTGGGCCATGGAGTACGCCTTTGCAGAAATCCAGCAGGCCTTTGAAGGACTGCTTGCCAATATGAGCGTTCCAGGCTTTACCTGGTGGGTGCGCGGACCTGCACTGCTCTGGCACCGGCTGAACAGCTTCGGGCGAGGCCCGTCCGACAAACTCGGACATAAGGTTGCAACACTGATGCAGACACCCGGCCCGCAGCGAAACCGGATTGCCGCAGGGGTTTATCTCGGACAGGATCGTACGCGCGGACTCAGCCGTATGGAACATGCGTTTAACCTTGTTGCGGGGGTCCGCCCAATTGAGGCCAAGGTCTCAAAAGCCGTGCGTTCCGGTGCATTGGAAGGAAAGCCGAAAAACACACGCTTTGACCGGGCCCTTGAGGCCGGCATTATTTCTAAACAGGAAGCTGCACAAATTCAGGAGGCTGCACAAGCCGCCTGGAATGCCGTACAAGTGGACGAATTTGACGAGCCATCCTACTTGCGGCACCATACATCCATGAATACTGGTAATCCATGATCTTTCTCAAGAATATCTTAATCCTGCTTCACATTTTGACGGCATCCGCCTGGTTTGGACTGAGTCTGCGGCTGGGCAGTCAGGCAAAATTTGCGGTATCCGGATACCCTGACGTGGCGATTGACGGGACACGTACAATCTCACTCATGGGCATCATGCTTTTCGCTACATTTGTGTTCTCTACGAGTCTGCTGACAGTCGGCGGTGGATACCCGGGACAACTCCAGTACCACATCGCTTCCGGGCTGATTATTATCCTCCTGGGGATTCAGTATCTACTCCTGCGTCCGCTCTGGAATATGCTTCGAAAGGCCCTTAAAGTCATCAGTGAATCCGAAGAAGCGGAGGAACTCAAGAGACGGGTAAAATTTCGTGCCCGCCTGATTAGCGGGGTGGCTGGAATCTGTCACATCCTGTGGGTTACGATTCTGGTTCTCATGTTCTGGAACAGATTCTGATGTAAGCCATACAACCGATTGACGTAGGACACTTTCGTCAATCCCTTTTATACTGAATCTAACCCAGGTTGATGGCAACTGAGCGTATGAACGAAAACTGGCGGCAGGTATGCAGCCAGATTAAATCCATTTGGAGTGAGGCCGAGTTTGAGGATAAGGAAATGAAGAAGGCGCGAGGAAATATGCGCAAGATGGTCCAGCTTATTCACGAAAAAACCGGCGAGCCGCAAAGCGAGATCTTTCAAAAGATCAGCGCGATCATCTGATTGATTCGCAGAGGTTGGGCCTTCAGGTTCACCTGTAATCTGCGATGGCTTGTTACTTTCTCATTCTGGTATTCCTGCAGATTCCTCCACCGGATCTGGAGCCCGCGCGTGTGGCGGTTGAAAATCAGGACTATGGGAATGCACTCCGCCTGCTGGATTCGTTCCTAGAATCGGATACGACCCCTACAGAAGGGCGCTACCTTCGCGGGATTGCTCTGCGGGAGCGCGGCCGGAATCCAACCCTCCAAAACCGCCTGCAACACCTGCTTGCGCGCAGTGCAAATGACTTCGAGTTTATCCTTGCTCAGGATTCATCTTACAGAGATGTCCTGCTGCAATACGCCATCCTCAAACGTTACCAAAACGATCTGCAGCAGGCCATCATTCTCGGGGAGGCCCAGTTGCGGCATCGCCCTGAACTGGACTATGCAGTCCCAAAACTGTTGTCCTTCTACTGGCGCTATATTGTCACCACAGAGCCGGAGGAGGCCAGGGTATGGCTTCGAAGACAGACAGGATCCCTGTCGCCCCTCTTCGTTGGCCGGGCATACGAGCGACAGGGCCTCTATGAGGCGGCAGAGACTATCTACCTCGGACGTAATATGGCCGATCCAACGATTACGCTGCTTGCCAAAGCACGTCTGGACTTTGCACGCATGCGTCCAGAGGAAGGAACCCGGTCTGTGGAGAAAGCAATTACCAACCTGAATAGCCGATTAGATGCTCTGATCCTCTTTGAAGAAATAAAATCCATCGCCAGCCCCGCAGAATTGGCAGCCTTTGAGCAGATTGACGATACAGAGGAGTATCGCAAGTTTTTCAGTGTCTTCTGGAGTCGCCGGGACCCAATGCCCGCAGCCCCCTACAATGCACGCATGGCCGAGCACTATCGGCGGCTGCGAATCGCGGAACAGGACTATTTATTCAACGGGTTCCGCTCATGGTTTCGGAGCACATTTACCCATAACGAAGCCTACTTTCCGCCTATCTACCTGCTCAGTTCCGACTTCACGGATCAGGGGATCGTGTTCCTCCGTCACGGGGAGCCGGATCAATACACGGTCGGCGAGGCGAATTCATGGCTTTACTATGATTCATCGCGGTAGGGACCCGGGTTTCCCCGGGCCCCCCGCACAGAATCCGTACGTGCGCGTTAACGCATACGGCTCCTCCCTCATCGTGAGTTCCCAAATGCAGATTCAGTGGAATCGTGTCCAACCCAGGTGAGAGAGGAT
>JAJECV010000136.1 GCA_022821875.1 Rhodothermales bacterium | reverse complement strand
CGAGGATATCCCGAATGAGGAGAAGATTTACTCGTTACACGCCCCGCATACGCGCTGGATCCGCAAGGGGAAGTCTCGTCCGAAGGAGGTGGAATTGGGAGTTCCGGTCACGATTTGTCAGAGTCCGCTCGGTCTGATTTTATGGTGGAAGATCATGTGGACGGAGGTGGATGTGGCCATCACCGAGGAGGTGGTACGGAAAATCCTGGACCGCTATCCGACGATCCATACGCTCAGTTTTGATCGTGGGTTCTCTTCGAAGGAGAATCTGGAAGCGATCCAGTCCCTGTTGCCCCATCCGATCCTCCCGAAGAAGGGCCGTCTCAACAAGGCGGACCGGGAGCGCCAGTCCACGCCGGAATTCAAGAAGGCACGCAAGCAGCATGTCCTGATTGAATCCCGGATTAACTGCCTGGAGCATCATGGCGGCGACCGGGTTCGCACCAAAGGCGGCAAGGATGGATTTGCACGAACCGTTGCCGCAAGTATTGTTGCGACCAATCTGTGTCAGATTGGAAGGTTCCTGATGGCGCAGGATCGGGAACAGTTGCGGAAGGCAGCGTAAGCGACTCCCCCGCAATTCTTAAAATGCAGATCGGGCTCCATTGACCGGAGGGCCCGAGGTGTGTCCAATTGTAGTGAAAATGGGCGTACCGTCCCTTTTTCCTGCTCTCGAAGAGGCCAAATCTCCTGATTTTTAGACTCGCCAACCCACGCTGGACCGCAAATCGACAAAAATCATCGGAAAATTGAACCCGAAATCTGCCCCGGGAAATTCGTTCGTGAAAAAACACGTAGTTTTCAGCCTGACACTATATATCAGCGAAGACAAAGAACTCTACAAAAAGCTTGAATTAAAAAAGGAACTCTTCCATGATCAGGTTGGCAAAGAAGTACGATTCCTTCCTCTCCACAACAAAAAAGCTTCTATGATCCAGTGCACCCGTTCCTGTGACGTTACCGATGAGAAGCAATTTCCCGAAATGTACTCCTGGCTTTTGGAAAAAGCCAGGAGATTTGCCAAAGCTTTCCAAGAAGTGATCGGAACCGGTACATGAACGGAATTTGTCCACTGTGTCCGGATCCCATTGCAAATCACTGGCTATTGGCCGACGGGAAGAAATTAACCATTTGCGCAATAGAGTTTGTATCTTTCCCCTAGGCATGATGGAATGCCTGCCAAGACTACAACCGCAGAACCGAGTTTCTCTTAACTTCAAACTCATCATGATGAATCCACTTGCAACCATGATCCAAAAATGTACGCCTCTCTGGGCAATAAGCAGTTTTCTGCTGATCACGGGGGCCATGGCACAGGGCACGGCCACCTACGAACTCACCTTCACCTCCACCTGGTCGGCATCGACACATCCGGCAGGTTTCCCGTCAAATCCCCATTTTTCCGGTCTGATCGGAGGTACACACAATAGTTCGGTAAGCTTCTGGAGTACCGGAGAAACCGCCAGTGACGGCATCAAGGATATGGCCGAATTTGGAGGGACATCCACCCTTCGCAGCGAGGTCAATCAGGCCATCAATGCATCCAGTGCAGGTGAGGTCATTGCTGGAGGGGGGATCGGGAATTCTCCCGGCTCTGTCCGAACCACATTTGAGGTCACTTCCGCATGGAGCCTGGTGACCGTTACGTCCATGCTCGCACCCAGCCCCGACTGGTTCGTCGGGGTGTCCGGCTTGAACCTGCTGGATAGTGACAACCTCTGGAGGCGAAGCGTGCAAGTGGAATTATTTGTCTATGATGCAGGAACCGACAGTGGAACCAACTATGGCTCGCCAAATCAGGCAACCATCCCCAGAGAGAATATTCAGCGAATTACAACCGCTCCATTTTTAGTGAACGGGACCGTCAAATCCGTCGGCATGTTTTCCTTTGAACTGCAGTCCAGTACCCCTCAGGTAAGCATCTCGGTTGATCAAAATTCTGTTACAGAGGGGGAGGCGGTGACCGCAACCGTAGAACTGTCCCAGACACTGTCAAGTGCGGTAACGATTCCCCTTAACCTTATCCCTGTCACTGCGGAATCTGGCGACTACGACAGTTCCTCTCCCGTGAATGTCACGATCTCCGCCGGTCAAACCGAAACAGATCTTACGATCAATACCTATCCAGATGATGACACAGAGAATGAAATCTTTGTGATCGAAATAGATCGGAATAATCTGCCCTCCGATGTGATCGCAGGCAGCCCTCTATCCCAGGAAATCACCATTGCCGATCTTGCTCCGCCAAGCCTTTCGCTGTCCGTAAATCCAACGTCTGTAGAAGAGGGGAATCCTGTGGCAGTAAATGTGGAATTGTCTAGAAGCTTGCCCGGAGATCTAACCGTTTCCCTGATTCTCACAGCAGGAACCGCAGAACCCGAAGACTATGACAGCAGTTCGCCGGTCAACATTACCATTCCAGGTGGACGTACCCGCGTGGAGCATATTATCAATACCTACGAGGATGATGACCTCGATGATGAAACCTTCAACGTAGATCTGGACACTGGCTCTCTCGTTTCAGACATCACTGCAGGTACACCAACATCCGAAGAAGTGACCATTCTTGATACCACTGAACCGACATTGGTAAATCTGTCCGTGGATCAAAATTCTGTAGACGAAGGGACACCCGTGACGGTAACCGCAGCATTATCCAAGGATGCAGACACAGATATAACGATTCTGCTAATTCTTACACCGGGGACTGCAGAACTCGAAGATTATGACAGCACCACTCCGGTCAGCATGGAGTTCCAGAGTGGCGAAAACATGGCGGAACTTGTCATCAAAACCTACATGGATGATGATCTTGAAGATGAAACCTTTCTGGTTCTGATTGATGAGGCCAACCTGCCGCCCGGCATCCTTTCCGTCAGTCAGGTTCCAGCAGAAATTACGATTATAGATAATGATATGCCCGGGGTAAGCCTGTCCGTGGATCAAAATTCTGTCACCGAAGGGAATTCTGTCACGGTGACTGTCACAATACCCGTTGGCCTTGACACCGATATAACGGTTCCTCTGATCCTCACCTCCAATACCGCCGAAATGGATGATTATGACAGCACATCTCCAATTAATGTGACGATCAAAAATGGAGACACCGAGGCGGAGCATGTGATCAAAACCTATGAGGATGACGACCTTGAAGATGAAACGTTCACCGTGGCCATTGACAAAGATAATCTGCCGGCCGGCGTGATTCTCGGAGATCCGGCCTCGGCCGAAATCACAATCACCGACAATGATATGCCGCCAGGCGTCTCGCTGGCGGTAACTCCGGATCGTGTGGAGGAAGGGGATTCTGTCATCGTAGCCGTGAAATTGTCCAACAGTCTGGATGCAGACGCAATGATCTCCCTGATTCTCACACCAGGGACCGCAGAGTCCGATGATTACGACAGTACAAGCCCGGTCAGCGTGACCGTCACCGCCGGACAAACCGAGGGACAGCATGTTATCCGTACATCCGAGGATGCAGATACCGAGGATGAAACCTTCACCGTGGCCATTGATGGAGACAATCTGCCTTCCGGGGTGATTCTGGGGGACCCCGCCTCGGCCGAAATTACGATTACAGATAACGATATGCCAGGGCTGTCGGCCCCCGCATCCATAGAAGTCAACGAAGGGCAATCCGTATCGATTCAGGTTTCGCTTATGACAGAGCCCGCAGGCAATGTGACCGTGACCATTACCGGACAGGCAAATTCTGACCTGACCCCTGACCCGCCGACATTGACCTTCACACAGACAGATTACAGCACGGCCCAGATCGTAACCTTAGCTGTAACCGAAGATGATGATCTGCTAAACGACGAAGTGACGCTGACGCTGACAGCATCTGGAGGCGGCTATGCGGTGTCCCATACCTTGGTGGTCACAATCATCGATAATATGGGGGTGGGCATTGAAGATGAACAGCCATCCCTCGCCATTACACTTTGGGGTAATTATCCAAATCCTGTGTCTGACCTTACGAAAATAGAGTTTGATCTGCCCGAACCTGCACAAATATCCGTTCGTGTCACAGACTTGCTGGGACGGATCGTCCAGACAACCCCCTACGGATGGTTTGAAGTTGGCAAGGGGCACACCGTAAAACTTGGCACCGAGAACCTGACATCCGGTGTCTATTATTACACGCTCACCGCAGATATGGGAGAGCAGATAGTTCAACGATCCAGGGCCATGTCCATTGTGAAATAGTTTGTCCTCTAAATTCGGGATATTACCGAGGCACCAACCTGCTTCCAGACGAGAGTGTATCCGCTTCTGTGTGTATAGACTGCGTACCCCCGGATAGTTAGGCGCGTGCAGTCCACTCGCCTTACCTCCTGTGTTGGAACGATCTCGGCCGCGAAGAGACTTGATGTCATTCAGGTTTGCAAATCTGCAAAGCCTGAATTTACGATGAATACATTTGTACGCGTGATTCGCAAATGCGTCCTCCTCTGGGTGATCAGCAGTTTTCTGCTGATCGCAACAACTGTGGCGCAGGGCCTCGTCACCTATGAACTCACATTCACCTCCACCTGGTCCAGAGACACACATCCGACGAATTTTCCATCCGGCCCTCATTTCTCTTTTCTGATTGGAGGCACACACAACAGTTCCGTGAACTTCTGGACTACCGGCCAAACTGCCAGTAACGGAATCAGACAAATGGCAGAACGCGGATGGACATCCATTCTTCAAGGCGAAGTACAGCAGGCGATCAACGCCTCCAATGCATATGCGGTCATACGTGGCGGCGGGATCGGCCATTCTCCTGGATCTGTTAAAAAAACGTTCACGATTCATCCCTCATGGAGTCTGGTGACCGTTACGTCCATGCTGGCCCCCAGTCCAGACTGGTTCGTCGGGGTATCCGGATTGAATCTGCTGGATGAGAATAATAACTGGATCCAAAGACATGAGGTGGAATTGTTTGTCTATGATGCAGGAACCGACAGCGGTTCCAGCTATCACTCGGACGATGTGATCACTGATCCCAGAGAAAATATTCGCCGTATTGAGACCTCTCCGTTTTTAGTGGACGGGGCCGTAAAATCCGTAGGGACCTTTGTCTTTGAACTGCAGGCCCCGCCTGAGGTGACCCTATCCGCAGGCGACACTTCCGTTGAAGAGGGAGATCCCGTAACAGTCTCTGTCAAACTGTCCAAAGCTCTGACGAGCGATGTAACCATCCCGCTAATACTCACCCCTGGAACGGCTGAATCCGACGATTATGATCCTGTATCCCCCGTGAACGTCACCATTGCCGGCGGGACAACCGAAGTAGATCATACGATTAACACCAACGAGGACAGCGACACCAGAGACGAAACCTTCACCGTGGCCATCGATACCGGCAATTTACCCTCCGATGTGACGGCAGGCAGCACGATCTCTCAGGAGATCACCATCACAGACCCTGATGTGCCGGAAGTCTCCCTTTCGGTGAAGGACAATTCTGTAGCGGAAGGTGAACCGGTAACCGTCACCGTTTCGCTCACCGAAGACCTGGCTTCAAATATTACGATTTCGCTCACACTCACCGCTGGAACGGCTGAATCTGACGATTATGATGCTGCAACCCCCGTGAATGTCACCATTCCGGGCGGGACGACCGAAGTGGATCATACGATGAACACGTATGAAGACGGCGACACCAAAGACGAAACCTTTACGATCACCATTGACACCGGCAATTTGCCAGCGGATGTGACTGCAGGCAGTGCAATCTCGGAAGAGATCACCATCACCGATCCCGATGTGCCGGAAGCCTCCATCTCTGTTGATCAGCAGGCTGTGGAGGAAGGTGAGTCGGTGACGGTCACCGTCATGCTCTCGGAAGATCTGACCTCAAACATTACGATCCCGCTCCTGCTTACCGCCGGAACCGCTGAATCTGATGACTATGACAGCATCTCTCCCGTGAATGTCATCATCACCGGCGGCGCAACCCAAACCGAAACGGTCATCCGCACCATGAAGGACAGCGACACCAAGGACGAGACGTTCACTGTCGCCATTGATACCGGCAATTTGCCAGCGGATGTGACCGCAGGCCGTGCGACATCTCAGGAGATCACCATCACGGATCCTGATGTGCCGGATGTCTCCCTTTCTGTTGATCAGCAGACTGTAGAGGAAGGTGAATCCGTGACGGTCACCATCATGCTCTCGGAAGATCTGACCTCAAACATTACGATCCCCCTCCTGCTCACTGCCGGAACCGCTGAATCTGATGACTATGACAGCACCTCTCCCGTAAATGTCACCATCGCCAGCAGTGCAACCCAGATCCAAAAGGTGATCAAGACCAATCCAGACGACGATAGCGACGATGAGACGTTTACCATCACAATTGATGCGGATAATCTGCCCGCTGACGTTAAGGCCGGCACCGCACTCTCGGAAGTCATCCGAATCACGGATCCTGACAGGGCACAGGTTTCGCTTTCGGTGGATCACCAAAACGTAGATGAAGGTGAATCCGTAACGGTGACCGTCTCCTTATCACAGGCGCTCACCTCCGAGGTAACTATCCCGATCCAACTCATCGCTGGAACTGCTGAATCCGATGATTATGCCGATACATCTCCCGTGAACCTTAACTTTGCCATTGGACAAATTGAGACAGACTACGTCATTACAACGAAAAAGGACGATGACCCGGACCACGAAACCTTCACCATAGCCGTTGATACCGATAATCTGCCAGCGGGCATTACTGCTGGAAGTCCACGCTCCGTTGCGGTGACGATCACCGATCTGGACATTTCAGATGTTTCCCTGTCAGTGGATGACAGTTCTGTAGCGGAGGGAGAAAGCGTGACCGTAACCGTGGCACTGTCCCAGGCGCAGAATTCGGAGGTGACCATTCCCCTGATCCTAACATCTGAAACCGCAGAGTCCAACGACTATGACAGCACCTCGCCAAGAAACCTTAATCTCGCCAGCGGACAAACCAGATCTGAGCTTGTGATTGCGACGTATGTTGATGCTGATACCGAGGATGAGTCCTTCACGGTTACCATCAATGAGGATAATCTGCCCCCGGGGGTTATTCTCGGCAACCCGTCCTCGGAATCAATCACAATTACGGATACAACTGTGCCAGAGGTTCGTCTGTCTATAGAGCAGACGATGGTACTGGAGGGAATGCCCGTGACGGGCAGCATAGAACTCTCCACTGCCCAGAATGCCGATATTGCGATTACGCTGATTCTTACTGCGGCAACTGCCGAGTCGGATGACTATGACCGTACCTCTCCGCTCAGTCTGAAAATTCCCGCTCGGCAAAATGAGACTGCATTCACCATCCGTACCTTCAATGACAGCGACTTTGAGGATGAGGACTTCACGATCTCCATCGATGGCGACAATCTGCCGACTGGCATCTTTCCGGGCAGCCCATCCTCAGCAGATATTACAATCAAAGATTCCAGTATCCCCAAAGTAAGTCTGTCCGTAAATGAGAATTCAATTGCAGAAGGAGATTCGGTGGTCGTAACCCTGGAATTACCCGTTGATCTGGATTCTGATATCGGAATCCCCCTGATACTCACACCGGGGACCGCCGAATCCGATGATTACGATCATATGAGTCCAGTCAGCATAGAGATCATCGCCGGGCAAACCGAAGGGGAATATACCATTCAGACCTTTGAAGATGCCGATACCGAGCATGAAACGTTCACCATCTCCATAGATGGTGAGAATCTGCCGGTTGGAATTCTTTTAGGCAGCCCGGCCTCCATAGAAATCAAGATCACCGATAACGATACGCCAGGGATACTCGCCCCCACATCCGTAGAGATTGACGAAGGACAGTCAGCCGAGATTCGAGTTTCGCTTATGACCGAACCTTCCGGCAATGTGACCATGACCATTACCGGGTATATGGATCGTGATTTAGAACCGAATCCGAAGACACTCACCTTTACCCAAACGAACTACAATATCGCCCAGACGGTAACCTTAACCACGATAGAAGATGGCGACCTGTTAAACGATGAGATGACCCTGACATTTATGACATCCGGAGGGGGATATTCCGTATCCAATACGCTTACTGTCACGATCAGGGACAATCGGGGTGTGCACGTTGAAGCAGATGTATCCCCTACCTCTATTACGCTTCGGGGCAATTACCCCAACCCGGTGTCCGGCCGGACAAACATAGAATTTGATCTCCCCGAACCCGCACAGATCGCTATTCGCGTGACCGATCTCCTTGGACGGATCGTCCAGACAACCCCCTACGGATGGTTTGAAGTTGGTAAAGGACACGCCATAGAACTGGATACTGGAAACCTGACTTCAGGTGTCTATTACTACACGCTCACTGCAGATATGGAAAAACAACGGATTCAACGATCCAAATCCATGTCCATCGTGAAGTAGGCGGACAAAAATCCAGGAGATTACGGAGGCTTCAACCGCCTCAACCTTCGTCTGGATTACCATCAGGCCGGTGCCCAATGTGATACTTTGCAGCCGCGGATTCCCACAAATTCTGTCCCCCTAATCCTGGGCTTCTTTGGCAGCAGCTGCCACAACTTTTTCCTGCACATTTCGCGGCATCGCCTGATAATGGCTGAACCGTGCATTATGGATACCTCGTCCCTGTGTCATCGAACGAACACGGGTGGAATACTGATACAATTCCGCCTCCGGGACCTGAACAAGGATTTTTTGCATCGTCCCTTCTGCCTCCATCCCCTTGATCGTTGCACGGCGTCCATTCAGGTCTCCCATCACATCTCCCGTATAGGTATCCGGCACCGTAACCTCTACATCATGGATCGGCTCCAGAATCACCGGCTTCGCTTTGCGGAATGATTCCCGAAAGACCATTCGTGCCGCAGTACGGAAGGCGTTTTCATTTGAATCCACCGAGTGCATCCCTCCATCAAAAATGACAAAGCGCACATCGCCAACCGGATAGCCCGCCACAGGGCCTCTTTGCATACCCTCCAGAACACCTTTCTGGATTGCGCCGAAAAAGCGTCGCATGTCAATCACTCCTCCAACGATTGCATCAATGAACTCAATCGTTGATCCCCATGCCGTCTGCGCCTGCGCTACATTACGGACATTGATGTCAGGGCGTTTTTGGAATTCACCATCCAGGGGCTCAATCAGAACCGAAATATCCGCGAACTGCCCTGCCCCTCCGGTCTGCTTCTTATGCCGGTACGAGTCGCGTGCTTCGATAGTGACCGTTTCGCGATAGGCAACCCGCGGACGCGTATACTCTACTTCTACATTTACCTTGGACTTGAGCCGGTACTGCGCAACCTTCAGATGCATGGCCCCCTGCCCGCCCAGCGTGATCTGACTTAAATGCGGTTCATGTGTGACAACAAGAGATGGATCTTCGGCAGTGATCTGGTGCAGCCCCTGTGCAAGTTTATCCTCCTCGCCCTCCGTCTTTGCCTGAATGGCCTCACGATAGCGCGGCTCGGGAAACGGAATGGGAGTCACCACTGCCGGATCTCCTTTCCTGCGAAGTGTATTATTCGTATGGGTATCCCGCAATTTCACCAATGCCCCAATGTCTCCCACATTCATACTTGAGACCGTTTCGCGATCACGTCCACACAGTACATAAAGCTGTCCTAAGCGCTCTGATGTTCCAGATTGTGCATTTTCAAGATCCATCCCTGATTCAATCGCACCGTTGCAGACACGGAAGAATGAATAGTCTCCGACATGGTGCTCTGCCATGGTGCGATAAACAAATACCACCGGATTTCCGTCCACATTGGCTTCCATCGCCTCGCCCTCTGCCATCGGAAGTGCCTGGGCCTCCAGCGGGGATGGTGCCACATTGTCAATGAAACTCATTACGCGGGCCGTCCCTACATTCTCGGTTGCTGCGGTACAAAAAACCGGGTACAGGGATCGTTGCAACATTGCCTCACGAAGTCCCGCCCGCATCTCATCCTCCGTGAGGCGCTCGGTTTCCAGATATTTCTCCATCAGTTCCTCGTCACTGACCGCAATATCCTCCACCAATGCATTATGCAACTCTTCAGCACGATCCACAAATTCGTCTGGAATTTCGCCAAAGGCAGGTGGCCCCTGTGAATTTGCATTGAACGTGATTTTTTTCATGATCAGCACATCAATTAATTCATTCGGTGCTCCGCCAGGGAATTGAATGACCGTGATTCCTGCCCCAAAGCGGTCTCGCATCTGCGTAATGAGCGCGTCAACATCCGCCTGCGGCCGATCAATCTGATTGATGACAAACATTGCAGGCTTCTCGTTCTTTGTCGCCGCACTCCAGGCCAGTTCGGTTCCGACCTCCACTCCTTCCTGAGCATTCATTACAAAAACAGAGGTGTCCGCCACACGAACGGCTGCAACCACCTCTCCCACAAAATCCGGGTATCCCGGGGTATCAATAATATTGATCTTGTGCTCTTTCCATTCCGCATGCAGGAGAGAGGAGAAGATGGACATCTGCCGCTCTTTTTCACTCGGCTGATAATCACTGACGGTAGATCCTTCGGTGACCGTACCTAACCGGCGTATTTTCTTACTCACATACAGCATGGACTCCGCCAGGGATGTTTTTCCGCTTCCCTGATGTCCTACAAGTACAACATTACGGATGTGCTCGGGGCTGTAAACTTTCATTGGTGCGTATATTTAATGTAAACTTCCAGAATCATAGCCGCAGAATATAGTGACTGGAACAGAATTTTTCTGCTTTTCTGCCGAAATTGTGCAGAACAGAGAACACCATCGTATAAAACTGTTTAACCGATCTGCCTTAGAAGAAATTCATGCCCTGGTTCAAAAGGACAAAAAAGGGGATTCTGACCAGTCGTAGTGGTCAACACGAGATGCCTGCCGGACAATGGCGGAAATGCCCGGCATGTACTGCCATCAACGCCGTCCGCGAACTGGATGGGAATCTGAATATCTGCCCCAAGTGTGACTACCATGATCGTCTGGGCTCAAGTGAGTATTTTGCGCTGCTGCTTGACGACGGCTCCTGTGAGCTTCATGATCAGGATATTATTTCCACCGATCCTCTTGAATTTTCGGATCGCAAAAACTACTCTGACCGGCTTGAGAGTACACGAAAAAAAAGTGGACTGCCGGATGCAGTGCAGTCCGCGACCGGCAGGATGGAGCGGCATACTGTGTCGGTCGCAGCCATGGATTTCAGTTTCATTGGCGGCTCCATGGGATCCGTTGTCGGTGAAGTCATTGCCCGCACGATACGCAGAGGCGTACAGCAGAATATCCCCGTCATTGTCATTACACAAAGCGGGGGAGCCCGAATGATGGAGGGTGCACTCAGCCTGATGCAAATGGCAAAAACCAGTGCACACCTCGCCCGGCTCCACGAAAAGGGGGTCCCCTATCTCTCCATCTTAACGAACCCGACCACCGGCGGTGTCACTGCATCCTTTGCCATGCTTGGCGATATTAATATCGCGGAACCGGGAGCACTCATCGGTTTCGCTGGTCCCCGTGTTATCCGCGAAACCATCGGGCAGGATCTCCCCAAAGGATTTCAGAGTTCCGAATTTCTCAAAGATCATGGCTTTGTAGATATGATCGTGGATCGACGAGAACTTCGTGCAACGCTGATCCATATTCTCAATCTGTTTCAGGAAGAACAATCCAGCCCTTAACTGATGATCATTGGACGTTGCGGAGACTACGAATCTGTCAGCATATTTGCGGCCGACCTTGTTGGCAGGGCAATCTCAAAAAAACCTCACGGTGTTTTTGGATTTGCGACGGGAAGCACACCTGAAGGACTGTACAAGTTACTCGTTGCCCGTTATCAGCACGGAGAGATCTCGTTTGATCAGATGACCACGATAAACCTCGATGAATATGTTGGCCTTCCTCCCGGCCATGAGCAGTCCTACGCCGCTTTCATGCAGCAGCATCTTTTTGGGCAGGTCAACATAAGGCCGGAGTCCATTCACTTTCCTGAAGCAGGTCCGGACCCTTCCGAATTTGATGAATTCATTCGAAATGCCGGAGGGATTGACCTGCAGATTCTGGGAATCGGTGCAAACGGTCATATCGGGTTTAATGAACCGGGATCTTCATTCCATTCCAGAACTAGGGTGGTATCGCTTGCCGAATCCACCATCCGGGATAATGCCCGTTTTTTTGATTCTCCAGATGACGTACCCCGTGAAGCAGTCACCATGGGGATCAGGACCATCATGAACGCTCGCAAGATCGTACTACT
Source organism: Rhodothermales bacterium (assembly GCA_022821875.1). GTDB lineage: Bacteria > Bacteroidota > Rhodothermia > Rhodothermales > Bin80 > Bin80. The sequence goes on along the minus strand of JAJECV010000136.1, from coordinate 5,034 downwards.
CGCCTCTGGAGCCGGCAAAGCCGATGCCGTTGCACGATGCCTGAGAGGCCCTCAAACCGAAGAGGTGCCGGGTAGTTGCCTTCAGGCACATCCCAATGTTACGGTGATTCTGGATCATGCTGCAGCTTCAAAGCTTAACGACAAAAACTAAATATCTGACTTAACTGTGATACTCATACTAGAAGCAAATACAGATCAGGAATCTGCGCAGTATGGACTTCTGGCGCGTTACCTGAGTTCGCTCATAAATATTACCTATGAAATCCGGCATATCCAGGGGGCAAACCAGCGTTTGACCGAGATCTACCTGCTGGGAGACACCAAATCTCTCTCTATGGAATTCATGCGAAGCCTGCCCTGCGTGCAGCGTGTGGTTCGTGTACAGGAAGCCTACCGGATACTTGGTCGACATGGTCAGGAAGACTTCCCCTATCAGTTTGAATACAACAGGATCACCTTTGATCAGACCAGTCTCCATGTATTTGCGGGGCTGTGTGCCGTAGACACCCCGGAGCATGTGGAACTTATGATGAAGGCACTCAAGGAAAATGGTCAGGTCTGCACCCGTATGGGAGCTTACAAGCCGCGCACCAATCCCTACTCGTTTCAGGGACACGGAAAGGATTGTCTTCCTCATGTCTTTGAGATGGCAGGCAAATACGGGATCCAGATTATTTGTATGGAGGTGACGCATGAATCGCACATTCAGGAGATTCACGAGGCACTTGAAGCGACCGGTCACCCTACCGGGGTCATGCTTCAGATCGGAACCCGAAATACGCAAAATTTTGAACTGCTCAAGTGTGCGGGTCGTCAGGATGACTATCCTGTTCTGATCAAGCGGGGATTTGGGATCACCCTAAATGAATCCCTCAATGCCGCGGAATATCTAGCCAGTGAGGGAAACCGGCAGATCATCTTCGCCCTGCGCGGAATGAAAACCAATCTTGGCGACCCCCATCGGAATTTTGTTGACTTCACCCACGTACCGGTAGTCCATCGGCTCACCCGAATGCCGGTTTGTATTGATCCATCCCACTCTGTAGGCAGTCGACAAAAAAGTCCTGACGGACTCATGGATGTCATGCATGCAACGGCACAGGGAGTCATTGCCGGGGCAAACATGATCCTTGCAGATTTTCATCCGAATCCCGCAAAGGCGCTGGTGGATGGTCCTCAGGCACTGCGTCTGGACGAACTCCCCTTCTTTCTGGAAGATATTCAGATTGCGCGGGATGCCTATCTCAAGCGCGTTGCGCTGGTTCAATCCCGGCAAGCGTCCACATAACCGGTCTCCGCCTGCGCAATCAGTTTCTCAATCTCACCGAGTCCTTTGTCCCAGAATTCCGGGTCATGTAAATCAACTCCCAGCCGGCCAACAAGGATATGGGGCCAGTCAGATCCACCTGCCTGCATCAGTGCAATGTATTGGTCCGGGAATTCATCGGGAGACTCAAGATAGCGTGTATATAAGGCCAGAACTAACAGTTCCCCGAATGCATACGCATAAACGTATCCCGGAGTATGCAAAAAATGCGGAATATAGCTCCACCAACTACGGTACTGCTCCGTGAGGATCACGCTGTCGCCAAACATTTCGGATTGCGTGGTCATCCAGTACTCTGCAAATTTATCGGAAGACAATTCTCCCTGCTCCCGCCTTGCGGTATGAATCGTATGCTCAAACCGGTTCATGGACACCTGACGAAAAACGGTTGCCATGGTATCATCAATCTTGCTAATCAGAAGTGCTAATCGATTCTGTGGATCCGTCTCCTTCGCCAATAATCGCTGAAAGGTAAGCATCTCTCCGAACACTGAGGCCGTCTCCGCCGTTGTCAGCGGAGTGGATGCCTGCAGATAGCCCTGCTCCCTTGAAAGAAACTGATGCACGCCATGCCCAAGTTCATGTGCCAGGGTTTGCACATCCCTTGCCCGTCCGGCATAATTGAGCAGTACGTATGGATGTACGCTCGGAACCGCACCGTGGCTGAACGCTCCCCCCTGCTTTCCTTCCTGAATCGGTGCGTCAATCCAGTTCTCTTCAAAAAAGCGCTCCGCAACTTCCGCCAGAAGCGGATGAAATCCTCCATAACTCTCCAGGGTAATCTGCTGAGCATCCTTCCAGGAGTAGAACGTATGACTTTCTCCGACAGGTGCATACCGGTCATAATCGTAGAGCGGGTGGATCCCCAGAACCTTGCTCTTGAGTTCGTAATAACGGCGAACCAGATCATAGCGACTTACGACCGACTGAATTAATGCCTCTGCCGTTTCATCTCCAATCTGGTTCCCCAGGTTGCGGGACTTGAGCCAGTGAGGCAATCCCCGCATGCGGTCAAGCGTGGCTTTGTCCCCCAGAAGCGTATTGAAAATAAAGGTGAGCGTATGCTCATTCACCGCAAGTCCTCTGGAGAAACTTTCTGCTGCGTCTTTGCGCAGCTCCCGATCAGGGGCGTGAAGTTTTGTGAGCAGATGTTGCTGCGATAATTCCTCTCCACGGAGAAAGAATCGCATTCTGCTGATGGTCTCCGTAAAGTAACGCATCCAGGCAGATCTTCCGTTTACGCCCATCTCTGCCAGCACCTTTTCCTCCGCCTCGGAAAGAGTATAGTCCTTCAGAAGCCGCTCACATTCCAGAAAATGACGATAGGGTACAAGTTCATCATCCTGCATGAGCATCTGCGCATGATCCCCGTCTACCCGCATCCACTCCAGCCCGAAAAAAAGCAGGTTCTTGGTGATCTGGGTTGAGCATTCACGAACATGCTGCAGAAGTGCTCCACGTTCCGGATCAACGGTTGCAGTGGACCACGCGAGATAGGCATACGTTATGATCCGACCATCCCGCTCCTGGATCTGCTCATATTCAGAGAGTGCTTCTTTCATCTGTACCGCGCTCAGGCTTGCAACCCTGCCTCTCCAGGATCTGCAAAACTTTTCTGCATCAAGAATCAATGTTTCCAGATCCCCGCGCAACGCAGACTCACTCGGATAGAGATGGGATAAATCCCAACGCACAGTCTCGGCTCCGGTTGGTTTCATTTTGTTCACCTTTTGGTAAAGTGTAAACGATCTGGAACTCTGACTGCCACAAATTGTTGTATCTCGCCCAAACCATCCAACGCATTTTTTGATGTCCTATCAGTCCATTGACTCGGTAAATGATTTTGATGCCGTTCTGGAACAGTCTAATTCCGAGACGATCGCCGTCTTCAAGCATAGTTCTACCTGCGACCTCTCCGCCACAGCAAAAAAGGAAATGGCAAACGTTCACATCCCGGTCTTCGAACTTGTTGTTCAGACTGCGCGTCCGTTATCCAATCATATTGAAGCGCATTTTGGAATCCGGCATGAATCGCCTCAGGTGATTTTAATTTCTCAGGGGATGCCAATTTATCATGCATCCCACCGGGCAGTAACCGCAGACAGCATTCACCGGGAAGCGGCAAAATAGAGGGATTGCGCCAAGCATCCCGTACCGCGTCAATCCATGGCACCGTATTCTGAATCGGGATCCACCACTGCCCTCTGTCTTGGTTTCCCATTCATTGTAAAGAGATATACCTGCCTCATTACGAAGTACTCCGCTCCGGCGACCGCCTCCAATTTCGGAGTTGATTAACTAGGCCTGAAGTCCAACCGATATCTGCTTTATTTTTTCAGAACCTTGCATGAAAATAGTTTGGATGATCGTATCTTTGGGCTTGTTCTAGTGACCTTTCAGAGAAGTGATCCGAGGTTGTGGACATCCCTGCGTTTAGAAAAAACAACGTTATAATGAGCAATAGACTAAATCCCCCCCCCATTTTTGCTGGAAACGCCGATGGCATTCCACCGTAGACAGGTGGATCCTATGTCTGACAGTGATGGCGTTTTTATTGGGAAGCATTGATGTGCCTTCTGCCTTAGCCCAGACGACGAAGTTGATATTCCCCCCGCCTCCTGTCCAAGTGGACAAGATTGAGCAGTCTGTATTGTACGGCAATGGAGTTGGTGGCACGCTCTCTGATCAACATGATCAAGAAGATCCACTAGATGATGGCATATCTGATCCGAAAAGAAATTCTGATGCCTACCTAGATTCTGGGAAATCTCCCAAAGCAATTTCTGACTACCCGAGAAGTGTGACCGGGGGCTATACCGCCCCAACAGTTACGATCGCTGGAATGCCATCGAAGATCAACGCTCGGGCTTTATTCGCTGTGACACTTAGATTTTCGGAGAATGTAACTGGTGCAAATAGTGGTGTCGCAGCGGTTAAGGGCGGTTCTGTGACTGCATTCGTTGCTAATTCAGGTAGCGTCTACACTTTGGGTATCTATCCATCTGGCAACTCTGATGTGACGGTCACCGTGAAGGCAAATTATGTCACAGGTAGTGACGGCAGCACTAGAGGTCCGACACAGGCGGTATCGGCCACCGCAATTTGGGATGCCACTGCACCGGCAGTTATGATTACGGGGGTTCCAACCAAGATCAGTTCCACTGCCGATTTTACGGCAACCTTCACCTTCTCGGAAGCAGTGACAGACTTTAGAAAGGGGGATATAACGGTCACGGGTGGTACAGCGGCGGGAGCACTCACCGGGAGTGACGGCGACACTGAGTATAATCTGGTGATTACACCGAACAATGGCTCCAATGTGACGGTGAGGGTAAGAGCAAACGCGGTGTCTGACGGTCTCAATACCGGTCCGTCAACGGCCGCCTCGGCCACTGCGACCTGGGGCGTGGGGCCGCCAACCGTTGCAATCACCGGGGTACCACCGCGAATCAACTCCACGGCCGCCTTCTCGGCCACCTTTACGTTTTCGGAAGCCGTGACGAACTTTGTGACGGGGGATGTGACGGTGACCGGCGGCACGAAAAGCAATTTCTCTGGAAATGGAACTACCTATACACTGGATGTTACACCGGCGGGGGGCTCGGATGTGACCGTCACGGTGGCGGAGGATGCGGCCACGGGCAGTGACGGGAGCACCACCGGCCCGGCATCGGCGGTTTCGGCCACCGCAACCTGGGATGCGGCTC
>JAJECV010000004.1 GCA_022821875.1 Rhodothermales bacterium | reverse complement strand
ATTTTTTATTTTCCCCATTTGTAGTGTTCAGCACCTTTGGATATCTGGCATATATTCCGTATCTTTGTATTCTCGTAAAGCCCTACAGCGTCAGGCCGTATTCTTCAAGGAAGGAATAATCCCCGAAACATGACATTTGGATCGTGTTTCCTTATTCAAGATTCACCCCCCAGAAGGAGGACATGTAGTGTTCACTTTTCCCGGAAATCCCGCTCTGCGTATATTCATATGGGGGGTAACCGTCGAAGTCAGGGTGGATACCCGACTATGCGATTCCGCCCGGTGGGTTGCTTGGGGAATATCTTGAGGTACGGGGATATTCGCAGGCCGAATTTGCCAGCCTTTGCGGACTCTCACATACGCTGATCGGTGGAATCCTTGCTGGCAAGGCACCGATTGAGACAGAAACCGCACGGCGGTTTGAAAAGGTTCTTGGCCTCAGTGCCAGTGTATGGGCTAACATGGAGTCCATCTATCGGCTCCAGTTGGCGAAAGAAGCAGGGGCGAAGAAGCGGTAATGAAAACGTTCGACCGATTAAATGCACCGCACACGGTGTTGACCAGAGATTCAGATACTCAGAACATAGCTTTCGCCAAATACGGTCAGATGGAGCCCGGAAATGAAGTCCATCCCCAATAATACATCATGATTCGCTGGAGCATACGGCAGAAGGGATACGTCTATATCTTTTCCCCGTAGATCAATTCCTCCACCAGCGGATCCAACGGGTATGTCCAAGTGGACCCTATATCTTTTTGTCTGGAAGGGTTGACCAGTTACGGGAGAATCGGCGAATACCCAACGGTTTGTAATCCAATCTCGTCTACAACTTTTTGGGATACCATGGAGCCCTGCGCACCCGTATCCAGTAAAGTATAATATGTTCGCCGATTTGCTTCGTCACCGCTTTTCCCTAAAACAGAAACTCCAGAGACAAAAATGATCTGTCCTTATCCATTTTTCCGGCGAAGGAAGACATTCTTCTTCTACGCTACGCTGACCGCGGTCGGTACAAACATCGTGAAGAAACCAAGAGAGATGGGCCTGCTTCCGATAATCTCTACGGAAAAATTTCCCAGTCCATATTTCTCGCATCCGATAGAGTAGGCATCTCCACTATCGTTGTAGATAGCGATGATCTCGCCGTCGTGCAACAACACCACCCGCCCAAAATGCTTCGCTTCCAGGAGTTCCCGGGCTTCACAGAATGTCTCCCAGTTTTTTTCAAGTTCGGACTGAACTTTCTCGTTTTTTTCAGATGACATGGTCTCAGTGTGTTTGAGGTTTGGATAAGTTCGCGGCGATTCTCCTACCGGACACTCTGCCAGCGCACGGCCAAGCAGGAACAAGAATTGTCGCATGTCCCGTAAGGATACGAAACTCTTAGAAAAAAAGTTCCCGAGGTATCGGGGGAAGGTTCAGGTTTATTGAAATTTGACGGATTGAGAGGGCTCTATTTGAAACAGGCTTAATCATTATATTGGCCGAAATTGTACAAAATGAAGCGGAGCGATCCCCCTCATCCGCAGCCCCGTCATGGATACAGAATGAGTAAACCCCATGAATGCAGCCGGGAATTTTATTCAGCACTCCCGAAATCTTCTGGAGAAGGATTATCTGCCGAAAATCCAGTCATGTCTGGAAATTCTCCCAGAAGCAGATGTTTGGTGGAAGTCCAATGATGCATCAAACAGTGTCGGGAACCTACTGCTACATCTGGCAGGCAACCTGCATCAGTGGATTGTTGCCGGTGTCGGCGCGTACGAGGATCACCGTCAGCAAAGTCGTGAGTTTGCCGCTGACGGCGAAAAAGATGCAGCAAGTCTACTCAAAGAACTGCAGGAAACCGTGCAGCGGGCAACTCGGGTACTGGAGGAACTGAACCCTGATATGCTAACCCGGAAGGTCAGGATTCAGGGAATCGATGTGACAGTTTTAGGGGCCGTCTACCACGCAATGGAGCATTTTTCAATGCACACCGGCCAAATCATTTACATCACCAAACTCCGCACAGGCACCGCCCTCCACTTTTTTACAATCGCAGAGGGCGGTGCCGTGGAACGGGGCTGGTGTGTGAGTTAACGGAGCGGGACGGTATCCGCGCGGCGGAATTGATCCGCTCCACTTTTCTTTGAGGTTCCGTCCGCACTTCCGACACCAAGCATGGAGAGTCGTTCCATTCCAATGCCATTGGAAACATAGTAGTCAACTAATGCCCGTGCCCTGTCCTCGGAAAGTGTCTGCGGGTTGCGCTCCAGGGGGCTTGCCATGCCTTCCACACGTGCATTCAGGTTCAGACATTCTCCCAGGATTTCCAGGTTGTCGGCCAGAGCCTGCATTGCAACATCGGAGAGCACACTGGAATTACGTTCAAAAAAGACGGTGCTCATTTCTGCAATGTCCGCACAGTAGGGGGGCTCGAACTGTGAGACAGAAATATTGAGTGTCCGCACATCCCGCCCGTGCTCGTTGGAAATTTCCAGCGAGACAGCGTAAGCCCCTTCGGACATGTAGGTATGCTGGGGTCTGGGAGCGTCAGATGATGTGCCGTCCCCAAAACTCCAGTTATAGGTGAGTGGTGCATCACCACGCACATTTGCACTGAATTCAACCGGGGTTTGAGTATCCACCTCGGTGGAACTGGCCGACAGGGCCAGGAGCTGCGCAGGAACTGGCTGCGGTGTAATCAGGATATCGGCGGTTTCGGAGACGGAAAAACGCCCATCATTATTGCTGGCTGTAACCATTACGGTGTAGGAGCCTGCCTCTGTGTAAGCATGTTTCACGGCAGTACCATCTGCGGTTGCGCCATCACCAAATACCCAGGAATAGGTAACTGGCGGACGAGCATCTTCATTGGCATAAGCCAGAAAGTCGCCAGCCTGATTGGCCTCAAGAGACTCGGGTGCAGAGACCACCAGTGTTTCAACGGCTCTGGGATTACAGCCGGTGAGTATGATCGTGAAGAGACCTACGAAGACGAAAAAACAGGAGCGTAGAAGTGACATGTTGTCAGGTATTAAATGACTAGTGGATACGAAAGTTAGAAGATACGAAATTTAATGGAACATGCAATCAACGGGTAAGATCTTCGCCCGTTACGGAAAGGCCAGATATCATTCCAGATTGAAGACGCTCCGCAATATGGCAGTTTGCCAACCAGATTCCCGGGTCCGACATGTCCACAAGGATGTCTGCGGCAGCTCCCGGTTGCTTAACGCCGTGTGCACATGGCTGTATAGAGTACATCATGGAGAGATGTCAATCCGAACGACTTGATCAATCCTTCCTAGACGAGGCCTCCGTAGGGATCACCACTTAATCGCCCAAGGTATTCATTCTCGAACCGGTGATCTGTTCATCACAAATTTCTGATCTGACGATTCCCTGATGCACCGAAACAAGCTTTTTGATGCTGAGACCAGCGTTTTCTGGTTATTCGGGCATGTTCTAAGACACCCGGAAATGCACTGCAGTGCAAGAATTTTGGGGATGCTTTAGATAACACTCATCCAATTGGGTCTAGTTCTTCGAGCTGTTCTATCCAATTGTTAAAGTGAGAACATACAGATCGGATGTTGTCTATACCAATCGTCTCCGCAGCCAACTCCCCGAAGAATCGCTTATCATAGGCCGGATACAGACGGAGCAGTCTTTTAGATGGAGCCGTTGTCGGATCGTCATTGATTAATTCGGGGTTTTCAAACCTTTCGATGATCTGGCGTAACTCATAAGTTTGCTCACTGACCTGAAAGCATTCAGCGTATCATTAGAATGTCGATATCGCTGAAGAGTATTGCTTCAAACTCGTGTAGTTGTAAATATGGGATAAACCCTCGAGGATTGCCTAAGTCTGTGCTAAATGCGTGCTCCAAGTGCCGGACTCGCTGGTGGGGCGTAGATCCGGGGGGAATATCATTCATGCCGGGAAAGTCTGTTGGAAGAGCATAGAGGTCAAACATTGTTGTGCAATATGCTGTTCTCTCCTTCTTCATCCATTGCTGAATGTCCCATTTTGACCGTGCATAGTCATACATTCCACCCCGTGCCTTCGATCCTATGGAGCGATTACGCAGAGCAAGCCGGGGAGTCACTACGATATTTTTTCTGAGCAGATATGGATAAAGCGCCCGTTTGACAAAGCCCTCTTCAGTTTGTCACTCAACCACGACATTCACACGAATCATGGTCGTCCCCCGAGAACATTCATCTCCCAAAGTTCACCAAGAGCGTACACATTCAACCATTCGCGCAAGGATTCACGATCATGCTTCTTAAATACCGATTCCCCTAATCCTTTACGGAAGTCGCTCACCGACAGGGCCGTTGAATCTCTACGTTCGACGGTGATGATATCTTCAGGTTCAAACTCATTGAGAAAGGATACGGACTGTGTCGTTAGAATAAGCTGAGTATCACTTGAGGCGCTGCGCATCAATCCGGCCAGTATAGTCAAGGCGCTTGGATGCAGTCCTAACTCTGGCTCATCAATCAGAATGGTGGAAGGCAAATGCGGTTGCAGTAGAAGCGTTGCTAAACTCATGAACCGCAGCGTTCCGTCAGAAAGCTGGTGTGGCCCGAATCGGTAATCGGAGCCGTGTTCCTGCCATTCAAGGCGGATCTTGTCTGGGTTGAGTGGGCTGGGACGCAATGCAAAATCCTTTAATCTTGGAAAAATTCGACGCACTGCACCTCGGATCAACTTATAGTTTTGGAAATGTTTCTTTTGCAGCCTGTAGAGAAAAGCCGCCAAATTACCCGCATCAGGCTCCAATCGATCATTTTCATGGAGATCACCTGTCTGCTTAACACGACTCGTCGAACTAGTATCATGGAAGTGATACACTTTCCAAGAATAGAGCGCAGGTATAACATGGTTAGCCACACTGTACATCGAGTTCTCGTGCTCTTCAGAGGCACGAGCCTCCTTATGCCCACTCCCTAGACTTTCTCTATGGATAGCTGATGTGCTTTTGATGAAGCATAAAATTTCCTCTCCAAACATCAGCCGGTCATCTTCAGTTGGCACGAGTTGGATCTCGTAACCGTGACGGTCGAAGTATATCCCTGCATCAATGCTGTTGGTCACTTTCGTTCCGTAGCGCAGCATCGCATTTGCACCGCCGGAACGACCAACGAAAAGTTGAAGATGCCCTTCGGTCAACTCATTCAGCATTCGGAAGAAGCCGATTAAGTTGCTCTTTCCTGCTCCATTAGATCCGATCAATACGTTGATAGCCCCTAATTCAAGATCAAGACCCTTGATAGACTTAAAGCCTTTGAGTCTTATGCGATTGAGTTTGGGCATGTGCTGTCGTACCCTTTTAACAAATAGATGTTTTGTAGGAGTTAGACTCCAGCACTTGCATACCCTTTCATAATGACCTGGAAATCGTCGGATATGCCCCAACCATCCGTGATATATGCATGCGGAATCTTAACAAGGATCAACTTAACCCAGGTTCGCAATTAATAGTGAATCAAAGATACGGATCTCTTCTAATTCCATTCTGAGGCATTTTTTGAGGATCCGTAAACGTATGTCTGTTACAGGCCCGGTTGGGTTGATTTGGGGGTGTGCCGGCCTCCTTTGGCAGCCCGTGGATAAAGTGTGATCAAAGAGTTAGACAACTCAACTGCGTGTCGTAGAGGGCCAAACCATCTATTGACTGCCCTTTTTGAAACTCTAAAGGGCAAAAACATCCCTTCTATGGCCCTTTTGAGCAGTCTAATTCCGAAAAATCAACCCAAAAGCGTTACTCAGATTTTCTGGACTTTATCCACAGGCTGCTAGGGGTTCGCCGCGGCACCAATAGCATGCAACAGGCTCGTCGCCGGGTCCTCAGTGTCCTGTGCAATCTCCCAGACCATTACTCCGGCAAAGCCATTGTTAATCACGTAACGTGTCTTTTTGGTGATCGTTTGCAATCCATTGTAATAGATGTTCGCAACCCGGTCCATGTCTGGTGCATCGGAATACAGGGTGACGATGTCTTTATAGGAAATGCCCGCGCCTCCTTGAGTATCAAAATCCCGGCCATAAAACGGCACGCCAAGGACGATCTTATTCTTTGGCCACCTGCGGTAGTTCGTCCAGTATGCAAGGCCCGTTGAGGAGGCCGAAGATCCCGAACCAATGGCCTGTTCAAATGAGGAATGCGGGCCTGGTGTTGACCACGGCCCAGAGAAGTCGTAGCCCATTACATGCACATGATCTACGAGCGGATGTATGTCTTCGTAGTGCCGGCCGAACCAGTCTCCGGGATAAACATCCAGCGATATTTTCGGGCCGTCCAAAGCAGTCCGCAAATCCTGTAGCAAGGCGACTAAACTTGCTTTTTCCGAAGCCACGGGCATACTGGCATTGTTCTTTGTCCAATGCTCCCAGTCGATGTCAACTCCGTCGAGGCAGTGTGTCTCCAGATAGTGGCGGACGGTCTCTACGAAAACCCTGCGGGTATTGTCGTTTGCAGCCAGAGCAGGAAAACCTTCAGAGCTGCCTCCGCCTCCCACCGAAACATACACTTGCACGCCGTGCGCATGTGCGGCAGACACCAACGCGCCGACCTGTGTCAACTTGCTGGTATCAAGTGATCCGTCAGCGCGTGGTATAGCAAAAGCATAAATCACATGAGTGAGCATATCCCACCGGATCTTAGAGATGGGTAACGCGTCGTGTTTATAGGAAGGATAGAAGCCAATCACATGATGCGCAAAGGCCTTGCCCTTGAAAGTGTGTGCACAGCCTGTCTGCACATCCGCCGGGTCCACGACCGGTGAGCAGCCGAAGTTGACCAAGAGGAGGACTAATGAGACGATCTGGGCCTTGAATCGCATAGGTCATGCAGGTCAGCGACCGGATGGTTTTGCGTAATTGCCTGGACTCAATCCAACCGTGCAAGAAAGGGGAAGGTTTCGTAATACTCAGTCAAGGTCTCATGTCTATTTATCAGGCTAGCCCGACATGCCGTGGGGCCGCGCTCACTATGTGATGCGCAGGAGGCAGCCTGCATATGTGGAAGTGCTGTCGGGCGATGTCAGGTTAAGCGGTACGGGTACGGTTTCACGGACAGGGTCCGTTGGGTTATTTCAGCCCTGTGTCCATCCGGCAGGAAAACTTTCCGCTAATTCGCATGGTTAGTATTGCGACATCTGGGGGATTGAAGGCATAATTGTCGGTATATTAATACCGGGGATGCATGTAAAATCTCCTGTGTGCATCTGACAGCAGTTACGACCTCTTTATGTTCTACAGCAAAATCATCGGTGACAATCTATGATACGGGGAACCGTGACCAAGGCAGCAGTCAGCGAAGACTGGAAGGTCTTGTTTTCGTTTTTACCGGAGAATTGGAAACAACTGGCTGCGGATACAGGTGCCCTGAAAGGATTGCGCAAAGATAAGTCGCCCGAGACCCTTCTGCGAATACTGCTCATATACCTGGGATGTGGGCATTCTTTGCGGGAAACGGTCGTTCGTGCCCGTCAGTCGAAGATTGCAGAACTCTCGGATGTTGCACTGCTCAAGCGTTTGCGTAAATCCCAGAACTGGCTCTATGAATTGTGTCGGGCGCTGTTTCAGGAGAATGGAATTGTCGTATCAGATACCGCACAGCAGATGTATGTATTTGGTACAACGGTGGTAAATGAGTCGGGAAAAACAGGATCGCAGTGGAGACTGTATTACAGCATGACACTCCCTTCCTTCGCGTGCAACTTCTTCAAACTCATGTCAACCAGGGGGAAGGGATCCGCTGAAACTCTCGAGCATTTTCCGGTTCATCCGGGGGATTACATTCTGGCAGATCGCGGATATTTCACAGCAAAGGGACTCGAGCATGTTGCAAAGGCGGGCGGATATGTGACGGTTCGCCTGAATGCAGCAGGTACGTTACATTTAGAAGAGAAACCGGGCACACCTTTCAACCTCCTGTCTGCAGTGGAGTCCATCACATGCATCGGGGAGGTTGGGGAATGGCATGTGAACATGAAGGGGGCACCTGGGATCACTGGGCGTGTTTGTGTGCTTCGAAAAACAGAAGAAGCGGCCCGGTATACACTCAGGTGCATGGATCAGGATGCCCGGAGGAAAAACGAAAAACATCAGGAATCAATCCGAGGCTTTGCCCACCATGTGGCTGTGTTTACAACGTTCCCGTCGGAGATGTTTTTGGGATCCGATGTCCTTGAGTGGTATCGTCTCAGGTGGCAGGTTGAACTCGTATTGAAGCGATTCAATTCTCTGGCCCAGTTTGGCCATCTGCCAAAATCCGATGAGGAGAGCTCAAAAGCGTGGTTTTACGGGAAGCTTCTCGTTGCACTTCTCACCGAAAAAATCATTCGTCACGCGCAAACGACCTCTCCCTGGGGCTACGGAATATCGGCATCGTCCTTGGAAAGACTTTCAACTCAATCAGAAAGAGACGATTTGAGCAATGAAACCGCCTGTGGAGTCTGAAAATCATTTTGACCGCCAAGCAAGTTGGCGTGTATAGAACGTATCCCCGTGAGTTTCCTGCCCTGCTCCGCCTTGTGCAGGTGAGGGATCATTTCTGCAAAGTTCTGCACGCGTTCTGGGTTCGTACCTGTTCTCCGTTGATCCGCATCGGGTTTTCGCACTGCAACTGCCAAGGTATTGCCATGACTGGAAAAAATCATCTCGGCCGGGGGTTGGATACCCTGCTTGCCGCCGTATCAACAGATGATCGTGTAAGCTCCGCGTTTCTGTAGTTCTACGCATCACAGCGCCCAACACTTATGCGCAAGTTGCTCCCGGCAGCCTTTCAGACGCGCCCTGCAAAGTTTCGGTTCCCCATATTTTTCACATCATCTACGGTGAACTGAACAGGACAGGCTATTATGTATGGGCGAACGACTCAATCCGTCCGTCGGGTTCCGCAGTAGATCACGCGGCTTGCAGACGGCTTTCTCATGTCGTCGAGTCGAAATGATGCCGATGAACCGCCCCCAATGCTTTCGCGTTTGCCCCATCCCATCCGATTCGTCACACCCGTCAATTTGAGACGAAAGAGAGGAACTTCGTCCAGACAGGGAGAGCGGAAGCAATCCTGAATGGAGGCTAGATTCCCGCCCGGATCATGTTAAGAAGCAATCTACGGCTTATATTAGTCCTGAAACAAAGCACAATAAATCCGGTAGAAGGACGTTTGATTGATTACACCTCGGTGTTTTTGTGTATAAGGAGACAGGGTTCGTGATCAAAGGGAACGAAACATCTCCAAAGTGATTATAGGCGCACATGCGTATTTCATTGTTTTTCCTTGCGGCGGCATTTCTGGTTGCATCCAGCTTTCTCTCTGTTCGTCTCCGTTATTTTAATACGGACTACGATACCGGGGTGATTACGGTTACCTGGGAGGCAGAGGTGGAGTCGGATGTGAAAACATACGAGCTTTACCGGAAGTCTGCTCAGGCGGAGGATTTTTCAAAGGTTGCAGAAGTTTCCGTGCATGGTGTGAATACCCAGTATCTGGTACGGGATGACAAGATGTACAAGTCACCGGTGGCGATTGTTGATTACCGTCTGGAGGTTGTGCTGACGAACGGATTGCGGCAGCGGATCGCAGAGCGGAAAGTGAATTATACGCCTACAGCGATTCCACGCAGCTGGGGCAGTATTAAGGCGATGTTCCAGAATTAGTGTGCCCCGTTGATGCACACACTGATTCTTGGAAAACAGCGGATTGAACGAACCCTTGCACGTCTTGCGTGTGAGGTGGACGAGCGGAATCAGGGCACGGAGGGGCTGGTCCTGTTTGGAATCCTGCCGAAAGGGATCCTGGTAGCCCAGGCCCTCGCAGCGCATATCAGTGAGATTGCAGGTCGCAATGTGGTTCCAGTTCCGCTGGATTTAGAGAATTCAGGGCAGAATTCCGAAGATGTGTGTGGAAAGGTTGTGGTCATTGTGGATGATGTCCTGTACACAGGGCGAACAGCACACCGTGCGGTTGCAGCAGTCTGTGAAATGGGTACCCCGGCCCGGATTCAATTAATGGTGCTCATAGATCGCGGGCACCGCGAAATGCCATTACAGCCCGATTATGTCGGTCGAAAGTTGCAGACCAAATACGGAGAGCGTGTGGAGGTGGATGCGGCGAAGGGACTGTCCGTGTATCTAACGGAAGAGGTCCGAGTCACTAATGATCAGAAAAACAGGATTTCTGGAACCCTTCTTCATCCGAGCTAGTAGGAGTGGTTAGACATAGCATGATCGGATAATACTGTGCTTAGCAGGTAACGATTGTGTGGATCGCGGAAACGTTTCCGTGATCTTTCCTTAAGAACGTTGATCTTTCCTTAAGAACGTTGATCTTTCTCATGCTTGCGTGATAAAATTTACAAGTTCGGGCTAATGTAGCAGAACTAAAGGCTAAGGTGGAGCCAGCAGAAATTTCCCCGGTTGCCTGTGCAGTACTACTCTGTACCTCGTTGTCCTATATCGGGAGAGGGAGGGCAAGGACAGTAGTAGAGTTCTAGCTTGTTGATTTGTTAGTCTTGTGAGTTTAGCATTCCTATGGTATTGGGAGACATCAACAAAAACATCTATTTAACACATGCATAAAACATCTTTCGTTAACATAGTGTCAATTTTTGTTCTTCTTATGGGTTTATGGATACTGAATACCCCATTCAGTGTTTCGCAGGCTGGTGCATCGCCTGATAAGGATGAACAAAATTGTTGCGAGAAAGGGAACTCTAAATGTTGTCATAACACTAGAGGGTGCAGGGCCAATAGTGATGGTTGTTGCACATATAATTGGTTTGGGAGGTGTAAAATCTAGCCCAAACAATGCCCTCCCTCTCCCGTCTTTTTCCTTTCCCAAATCCTTTTTGGGGAGGATGTCATACAAAGTTTGAAGTTTTCAATCCGATTTAGTTAAAATGTTGAAATTAGTTCATTTGATATCTCCAGGATATTTCGTGTTTGCTATGTTCTCTCAAGTTGTCATGGGACAGGGTGTGTCTCATAGTGCGGCGATAGATGGTTTGAATGAGTTATGGCGTGTCGGGGATTCCCAAAGTGAGGTATTGTTTGGTGAGATTGCTGATGTAGCGTCAGATTCCGAGGGGAATGTATATGTTGCAGATTGGATGCATCCCGCGGTTTATGTCATTTCTGATGGAGGAGTGGATGTCAGTGAAATAGGTGCAGAAGGGAAGGGACCGGGGGAATTTATTAGTATAAAAAATGTATTTGTCGGAGAAGGAGACAGCCTGTTTGTGTACGACAACCAAGTTGACAGAATTAGTCTGTTTTCTCCAGGCGACCGCTCTTTCGCTGGATCGCTTAGAATAGAAACTGGGGATAAGTATTCTCCATTATCTCTTATTGGAGTGGTTTCTAAAGGATATGTGATGTCATATGTACATGTTCTGGACGATGGAGTTGACAATCAGGCTAACAGGGTTCGGATTGTGCATTTGGTAGACCGTATTACAGGTGCTCCAGCACTAACCTCTCCAGTAACGAGAATTAAAAATTTGGGGGTTCTTGTCCATTCTTCCCGTGATGGAAGTCATGCCATGATTTCAAATCCATTTTACGTCACACCTCGCATGTATGTGAGCACACAGGGTAAAATGTATTTTTCCCGAGGCGACAGGAGGGTTGTCGCAGTTCATGATGAATCGGGACAGTTCTCGGATTCTCTACGTTGGGATCAAGACCTGATTCCAATCAACTCTAAAGCGTCAAGAAATAAGGTGAATGAATATAGCAGGCGATGGCGTCGTATGATGCGTGAAGTGGGTCTGCCAGATTTTAAGCCGGCAGTTCAGAATTTTGTAGTAGATGACCGGGAGTATATTTGGATACAGTTAAGTGCATTGGAAGAGGCATCAACCGTTGATTGGATTGTTTTAGATGAAACCGGCAATAGGGTAGAATCCCTAAAACTACCGGCTAAATTACGTTTGATGGATATTCGGAGAGGAAAGGCCTACGGAGTTTTGAGGGCAGATGATGGCTCGGACATATTGATTGCCTATGCCATTCTATAGTTAACCAGAACATTTCATTTCCTGATGCGCGTGATAAGATTGATCATAAGTACCATCTTGGTTCTTTGTGCTCTGTTAGTAACATTCTTGGTTGTACAACGTGAGTTCTCTGCGAATGATATCCCAAGGCAGTCTAGTATTTCTGGTTTGGTAATACCGGACACGCTCTGGGAGATTGCATCTGATCCACCAATTGGATCGGAGTTACCGTCCGCCCCGGTCACAATAGTTGAATTTTATGATTATGAATGTTCCTTTTGTGCTGAGATGCAGTTGGTTCTGGATACTATCCAGTCTAGGTACTCCAAAGAAATTGCAATCATATACAGGCATTTCCCCTTAGCACATCATACAGGCGCTTTTATAGCCGCAATAGCGGCGGAGTGCGCGGCCGAGCAGGATGCGTTTAATGATTTCCACAAACTGTTATTTTCTTATCAGGCTCAACTATCGGGGAGTGTTAATTGGGAGGCTCTCGCAGATAAGGTAAGAATTGAAGAGAAGGAACGTTTCATCAACTGTATAATAGAGCAGGAGACGGCATCTAAGATTGTTCAGGATACTACAGTTGCCAGTATGCTCGGGTTGGAAGGAGTTCCGACACTGATTATTAATGGAGAGATGTTTTATGGTGCGATGGATATAAATGAGATGGAGACAGTTATTCGTGATAAGTTAGGTCTGTCCGTTGCAAAATAG
Source organism: Rhodothermales bacterium (assembly GCA_022821875.1). Taxonomy (GTDB): domain Bacteria; phylum Bacteroidota; class Rhodothermia; order Rhodothermales; family Bin80; genus Bin80. The sequence goes on along the minus strand of JAJECV010000004.1, from coordinate 838 downwards.
CTTAACTTAACACAATTAATTTTGCTCAAAAACTTCCATTTTTGCATCTGACTCTGTTCGAGATCCTTCTATCCCAAGCGAACCGTTCATCGTGGTAGGGGCACGGGGTTCTCTGGATGCCCCGCACGGATCCGACCGTGTGTATTAACGCAGTCGGCTTCCTTCCTTGGGCCGCACCATCGTGCATAACGGCAAATTTTGCCGTAGCCGTGGATGCCTCATCCCCATCTCAGGGTATGAAATGTGGCATGACCTCCCAACTTCCCCTTAGGTCGGGGCCTTCGCTCCAGCAACTTCACAGGATCGCTCCCTTCCTCGTTCCGATGCTCCAGTCTGACTTCTTGATTACGTACACCGCAGATTTCGGTGTCTTTCACCTTCCCTGTGCGCCCCCAGGATGGAATAGAGCCCTCTCAGGTCCTGATAAAATGCGTGCATGCGTCCCTGGGTTTCTGGATACCGTGGGCCCGTAATCTCCGCACCATTTATGATGTTGAGTTCGCTGGAATTGGGGGGTTCGGGTTCCATCTCGGCATACCTTCCCCATTCCCGTTCATTTCATCCCGGATTCCAGACCCTGCAGTCGTTCTAATTTGGCCGAAGTATCCCCGGTCAGCTGGATGCCGGCGGGGCCCGGTTTTGGTATTTCATACGCAGTTGGCCCCCCAGTGCGATCAGTTCCAGGCGCTGATATCCTTCCCACATCACCTCCATTCCCGGCGGCGGGCGTTTCTTCCCCGGCTGGTACCCGCCCAGGAGAGCAACCAGCAGCACGGCCGAGGCAAGATCGGTGGGTGGGGGCCGTTCATGCTCCTGCGCCAGATCCTGCAGTGCAAGC
>JAJECV010000037.1 GCA_022821875.1 Rhodothermales bacterium | reverse complement strand
GCCGCCGGTCACCGTCACATCCCCCGTCACAAAGCCCGTCACGGATTCCGAAAACGTAAAGGTGACCGGGAAGGCGGTCGTGGAATTGATGCGGGCCGGAACGCCCGTGATGTCAACGGTTGGTGCGGCGGCATCCCAGGTTGCGGTGGCCGAGACCGCCGATGCCGGGCCGGTATTGAGGCCGTCCGTGGCCGCGTTCGCCGCCAACGTGACCGTCACATCGGATCCACCGTCCGGCGTGACCTCCAGGCTGTAGGTGGCTCCATTTCCAGAGAAATTGTTTTTCGTCCCGCCGGTCACCGTCACATCCCCCGTCACAAAGCCCGTCACGGATTCCGAAAATGTAAAGGTGACCGGGAAGGCGGTCGTGGAATTGATACGGGCCGGGACACCGGTGATGGCGACGGTTGGTACTGCCGCATCCCAGGTTGCGGTAGCCGAGACCGCCGATGCCGGGCCGGTACTGAAACCGTCCGTGGCCGCGTTCGCCGCCACCGTGACCGTCACATCGGATCCACCATCCGGCGTGACATCCAGGCTGTAACTGCTTCCACTTCCAGAGAAACTGCTTTTCGTCCCGCCGGTCGCCGTCACATCCCCCGTCACAAAATCCGTCACGGATTCCGAAAATGTAAAGGTGACCGGGAGGGCGGTCGTGGAATTGATACGGGCCGGGACACCGGTGATGTTCACGGTAGGAGCCGCATCCCATGTCGAGGTGGCCGAAACGGCCGTTGACGGGCCGGTATTGATCCCATCCGTGGCCGCATCCTTCGCCACCGTGACCGTCACATCGGAGTCCCCCGCCGGTGTAACATCCAGTGTATAGGTGGCTCCATTTCCCGTGAAACCGCTTTTCGTCCCGCCGGTCACCGTCACATCCCCTGTTACAAAATCTGTCACTGCTTCCGAGAAGGTAAAGGTTGCAGTAAAATCGGCAGTGGAACTGATCTTGGTTGGAACCCCCGTAATCATAACTGTCGGTGCAGTAACATCCCAAATCGCGGTTTTCGAAACGTCCGATGCCGGGCCGGTGGTGATGCCGTCACTGCCTATGGCCGAGTTCGCCTTCACGGTGAGCGTCAGATCGGAGTTTAGCGGAAATATATCCACTTGGTAGGTACTTTGATTAATCGTAGTAATGCCCAAAACGCCAACAACACCTCCAGAAATGGTTAAATCATCTGCCCTAAAGCCGGTTACATTCTCCGAAAATGTGAATGTAACCTTAATAGAAAAGGTACTGGTATTGATCTTCGGTGGCACTCCAGTGATCGTCACCGTTGGTGCTGCATTGCCCCCGGCTGCCCTTCCCAGATAATTGGGCATTGGTTTGAGAGAGTGTCCTGACGCTAGGCGGCCCGCTGGATCCCTTTGCGGATCAGAAATACCATCATCCCGCGGGGCTTCCTGATCATGTTGACCAAGGAGCGTATGACCAACTTCATCACGGTATAGTACCGGCGGCTCTCTCCTGTCCACTTGGACAGGAGACGGGGTTAGTATCAACTTGGGTGTCTGAGCTGACGCAGGAGATGCCTCAACACTCCCCAGTAGAAAAGCCGTTACGATCAGACATAGAATCCACCTGTTTGCGATAGAAGGCCATCGGCATTTCCAGCAAAAAATGGGGGGGGGGGGGGGTAAACGGAATCCCTAATAAAGGTAGATTAAAACGATGCTTTGCCGCTGAAAAACTTACTCTTCCCAATGTACGGATAAAATTGAATGTACTGCTCATTATAATCTCGATTCTCTTAGAGACATGAATGTTGATAGCCCTAGCAACCCTTACAAAGTTCACCAGGATAATCCCAAATTTACGATCCAAGTTGTTTTTATGCAAATTTGCTGAAAAGTACTCCCGGATGCCTGCATACCAGCAAAAGTCTTCAAGATTGGGATTCTGAACGATTTGCGCTAATAGATTCGGGAACCGATCTGTCGAATAAGTTCATGGAGTTCCGCAGTATTCCCTGAGAGTGAGTGGATCTGCTCCAGTGCACGCTGCGTGTAATTCTGGACGCGCTCATGTGCTGCATCCAGTACCCCTAGTGCGTCCATCCGTGCCCGCGCTTCCGGGATCTGCTCCTTGCACAGCCCGGATCCTGGGTAGATCTCGGCAAAAAATGCTGCATCCTCACCAGTTGCCCGCTGACGTGCCTCTGTCAACAGGTAGGTCCCTTTCCCTTCCATCAGATCGCCTCCCTGCACCTTTCCCCAGCGCTGATCCTCCGCAGTCAGATCCAGGAGATCGTCCTTAATCTGAAAGGCCCGCCCGATAAACTTGCCCGCCTCCCATAATGCCCGGCAGGAAGCGGCATCTGCATCACCGACAATCCCCCCCATCTCCAGCGACGCGGCGAGTAACCCACCAGTTTTGCCGTCAACCATACGCAGATAGTCATCTGTGGCAAGATCCTGACGACTTCCGATGACCATATCCAATGCCTGCCCTTCGCATAATTCTCTAGTCATCCTCCCAAACACCTGGGTCAACCGCGACGAATCACCGGAAATTACCTGCCCGATACACTCCGATGCTAAAGCAACCAATACATCCCCACACAGGATGGCAGTGTCCGTATTCCACACTATGTGAACTGTTTTTCGTCCTCTGCGGCTGTCGGCATGATCCATAATGTCATCATGGACGAGAGAAAAATTATGGATCAATTCCACCGCTAGTGCAAGCGGCATCGCATGCCGGAGCCCAACTCCAAACACCCGTGCAGACAGTAGTAATAAGGCAGGGCGAATACGCTTGCCTCCGCCTGCGATCACATACCGTACGGAGTCATAGAGTTCTCCGGGCTGATGCTCCCTGACCAAATCTGTGAGATCCGAATTGATCTCAGTGCGAAGTCCTTCAAGCGTTCGTTCCAGATCCCTGTCCTTTCGTCTTCCCATATGTTACGGTTGATTTCTGGAAACTACGGTATTTGCAGTGTTGAGCGTATCTGTGCGTGCACTTCAGAAAATGAACCTAAGGCCTGAACCGGCAAAAGCAGACCCTGAGCGTCATAATACTCAATCAATGGATGGGTCTCCCGATAATACACCTTTAATCGTTTTCGAATTGCATCCGGCTGATCATCCGGGCGTGAGACCATGAATTCGGCCTCTTCTTCGGGTGGCGGCTTATTGGACAGATGGAAATTTTCTCCAGTAAGAGAATGGATCCGCCGCTGCGATAAGCGCATCACTACATCGTCCTCGTCAATCATCAACTGGATAACGGCCGTCAGAGATGCATCTTGCGCATCCAGAAATTCACACAGCCACTGTGCCTGCTGAATCGTACGCGGATAACCGTCCAGGATAAATTTGCTGAAATTTGCATCCCTGACTGCATCTTCGGCAAGGGAGCGTATCATCTCATCCGGGACCAGCCGTCCTGTAACGATGTACTTCCTTGCTTTGAGGCCAACCGGGGTCTCCGCTTTGATTTCTGCGCGGAGGATTACTCCTGTGGATATGTGCGTCAGTCCTCGTCTGGTTGCCAGCAGTCTTGCCTGTGTCCCTTTACCCGATCCAGGGGGACCCAGAAAAACAAGTCGATGATCCGCTCCGGCAATATCAGGATTCTTCGGTTTCTTCATCGTCCTTATCAAGTGCCTTTAGGCTCATCTCAACCGCCACAGGAAGAAGTAATCGAAATAATTCATTGAGTGTACTGGTTCGCTGTGGGGCCACATACGTACGAAGAGCACCGCGGACGGCTTCCTCGGAGGTTTCCCCTTGGCCTAAACGTTCTTTCACCGATTCGATCACCGGTGCCAACACCGCATCAAGGAGTGCACCATCTCCAGAACTTCCCTCACGCCGGCCGCCTCCAATCAAATATCCTAGTGCAATACCGATTCCAAGAACCGTACATGCGCTGCCGATGGGATGCTTCACAATCAGGTCTTTCACTGGAGGCACCATCCCCGTCACTTCGCGGCGAAGCGCACTCAGGTGCTGTTCAATCTGGCGCGCACGGTCATCCAGTGCGGCACGAACATCGCTACTTGTCCGTCTCTTTTTCTGATCTATCTTGTCCATTCGTTTCTGTAATCGTACGATCTGTAGGTTCAACTTCGGGGTTTATTAACCGAACCGCCAAGCGGAACAGAAGCCAGGCACCAACTCCTGTCATCACACTAACGGATACAAACCCCCATATTACATGCCCCAGTAAAAGCCCTGCTCCCAATGCCGCAGCGAGTAGCAGAAAGATAACAGAAACGGCAAGAAAAAAACCTGTGGCGATCACTACGTAGATCGTCTTCCGGTTTTGCATGACCGTATCCCAATACTGCCAGCCTGCAAATTGCACCCTCAGATCCAGCCAGGCCTGAAGATTCCTGACCAGTTCTCTGGAGTGCAGTGTAATGCGATCAGACTTTCTTGTTTTCCACACGTCCCTTGTCCATCAGTTGCTATGCTGCCTAATGACCATGCAACGTACCCGGAGTACTTGTTGTTCCGCTACAAGTTACACAGAAAATCTATGGTATCCATCCCATCAGGCATCCATGCAAGCTTTGGTCTCTGTGTTGTACCAAGTAGCTGCGCATTCCATGACTTTGGCAGTTTTTCACATAATCCGCCCCGGGCGACCATACATTGCACTTTGTTGCGCATTTCTTCTATAAGGTGGATGACTTCATTCATGTCCTTGTACACCACCCAGCGCACATGTCCGGGAATCTGCACTTCCGGCGGCCCCTTGCTGATCAGAAACTCCAGGCCCTCTCCATATGCGTGCGGCTGATTGACGGCAGCCAGATAGGCCTGTTGCATTTTCAATCTTCCTGGGGTTGACGGATGCGCGGGAAACACCGCTCGCATCTGAGCAAGATGTTCCAGACACTGATCCAGCTCAAGACCTGCCGGAGCAAAGATCAATGCTACATTGCGGCATCCCATCCCTTCATGCAAGAGTACATCCATCGCCAGATCATCTAAATCATGACCGGTTTCGCGTCCATCCAAGATTGCAATTCCATACCGGTTACCGCGAAGCAGGCATTTCCGGGGATCCAGACCTCGGGTTGTTGCAAGGGAGCGGATTTGGGCAATTGATGCATCACTGCCGGTCGCGATGACCGCCTGTATCTGCGTCCAGATTATTTCGCGATCTGTAAAGTTCACATCTATCTCTGCTCCCTGATTGCGAACCGTCTGAACGAAGGCCGGCAGGAGATCAGGGGATTTCCTGGACAGTACGCCAACATAGGAATGCCCGCAAAGCAGAACCGCAAGAAGATCCTGTAAGCCGGCAAAGGGTACATTTCCTGCATTAATCACGCCGACTTGGTGAACCCGTTTGGACACTCTCCCTCCAATCCAGTTCATTAAAGCGGATTCTGTCATCTCGCTCATTTGTTGGTCAATCGCATACCCTAAGGCCTCCTCCGTAAATGAATTGGGTGCACTCAGCGTTGTCTGTACTGCCTCACCTCTGCAGGGTTGACTACGGGAATCATTCCATATGCGAGCAGCCTCAGATAACGCCATGACCAACTTGTTCATGCGTCTTTGGTCGGGTGTTGTTCACAATGAATTTCGTCTAACGCCCTGAATCTGGGGTTGTTGAAACGACTTCCCCCCAATCCGAGATATCATTACCCCAAAACCTCGCACCTATTCTTCTGGCACAAAGGCGAAGCTTTTATATTGTACCTGTTCCTGAAAAAACCTGCAGTGCGTCTTGAGGTAATGGACACCCTCTCTTCAGCCAGTTCTCAATCGGTGATAGACCTACCACACGATAAATGGAAATCTCTTTGGGGGCCGGTGCTATTGCCTCTTCAGCATTCTAGGTGTAGTCACGGGCAAACACAAATATTTGGGGTGTCGCATTAATTCCTGGGAATTTTCTTGAATAGATATCTGCTCCCGTTCCATGCCATTTTCGCCCCGTCATTATTTCATCAAAATGGCCAAACCTGCTAAGATGGACAATACCATCTGATGTACGCCAATCTACTGACACACCGATCACATTGAAAGCCCAGCCTTGTTCAACAGATTTACTTTGCAATTTTAGCTTTGCATCCTCAATTAATTTCGGCAGGGCTTCGTGGTTGCTACAGGCACAGGCAGAGGATCCGATAAAAACCATCACGAGTTCCTTTCCTAAAGCTTTTTCGTACGACGGCACATATCCAATTTCAGTCGATTGCTCTGGCCAATAGATCTCCACTACAGGGATTAACTGGAATCTTCCGCTGATTCCCAAAACAAAAAAAGCGGTAATTAAGACACAAACTGACAAAAACCACCACCGATTATTGCTAGCGACACTTCCAAGGCCCATCTCTTAGTGAACTAGTGATACTCCCAACTTTATCGAAAACTATGTATCCGAATCTGGGGAAAACCAGAATTTTCTGTGACGGTAAAGCGATATTCCCCATCTATCGCAACCAACACTTCCCCTATTTCAGGGCCGGCAGCCCCCAAATAAACGCCAATTCCAGAACGGGCGTTTACCATGAATGTGTGGCTTTCTGAAAAATCTAAACCTCCCAATAACCCAAAAACTTTTTCACGAAAAACATAGGTCACATAAAAATACTCCCCATCGGAAAACAATGATCTGCTGAATATAGAAGTGCCTGCCTCATACATTGCAGAAATATATGTAACTCCATTCTTCACATACTCTTTCAGCCTATCTATCCGATAATCAGGGAACGTAACTTGCCAGAGTTGTTCCCCTTGATCCGAATAGCCGGTCATGGCCGGTATTTGGTTCGTGACTACCGCAATGGTTTGATGCGTTGAATTACATGCAATAAAGGTATCGCTCGCAAATTCAGATACAGATAACGGGTCGTGATAGACGTATGGCTCCCCGAAAGAAGTTAGCCATTCACCATCCAAAGTGTATTTATGGATGATTTTCTGTTCCGAGGCAGGGGTAGTCATATCATAGAATACCAGATAGTAATGCCCATTCATCGCACATAATTGCCCGTTTGAACTGGGATACTTAGGGTACTGCGTGGACACTAACTCAAATGTTGCCTCATTGCGCTCAAAAACATGATTGGTGAACTGATCCGCAATAATTATCTGATTGCTATCTGAAACTACAAGCAAACCAAGGGGGCTTTCAAGCTCTCCTGGACCACTCCCAGAATTTGCCACGTTGCCAATCCAATCCCCTTCGTAATCATATGCGCGAACCTCCGAGTGAATCATGTCCAAATAGTAGACGGTTCCTTTTCGATCCGTCTCCAGATCAAATACCAAGCCGATCATCTGAGATGCATCCCCCTCATTCACCCCAATCTCTGAAATACTTGACGAATCCCAGTGCCAGAAGCCAGCTCCATCCACCTCGTGCCTCAGTTCGAAACGAGGATCGGAAGAGATTGGGATATTCTCTTTTGTTGGGTGCATTACGGTTTGCGCCCTTCCCGTTCCCTGAAAAAGAGCACAGAAGAACACTACCGTAATAAATCTGAACCAACATTGGAAATTGATCGCAAATTTGTGTAAAATGAGGTTCATAATTGCCCTTATTGTACAACTACCTGAGGATTGGAACTTTCCCATCACCAGGGCCACCACCACTTGAGCATCTGTAGGTTGAGCAGTGGGTTCCGTCCATATTACACCCCTTGTTAGAGCCTGGAGCGTCCAAGCAATAACCTATCAGGTATAATTTCAAGCACACATCATTCTCGCAAAATACCGTTTCAGAGGTAGCTGCAGCTCGGCTAAACAATTCTCCACCGACATAAGCGAACGATGATATGACCATAATTATGATAATGCGAACGGACCAGTACTTCAGTCTAGTTGTCATGATTTTTAGAATCAGATTTTAGGATACGAAACTGGAACATACGAAATACTTCCCACATTGACAAACCCCGACGGGAATTAGCGATACCTTTGTTCTACATCATAACTCTATCTCCGCCCCATCCCATTCATCTCACCACCATTGAGGCTTCCTGCGCCGCGAATCACAGGAAGATTCTTGCATCTCATTTGCCGGTAAACAAGGCCATGCCAGAGGTTTGAGCAACAGTAATACTTTGGGAAATCTTTGTTGATTGGTCGCTGAATACTCCCCTGCTAATGTCATTTCCGCCCCTTTATGCACCTAAGTATACGAACCGCCCGCGCACATTCATCTGCCCTCCAATAAAAAATTACATCCTCTTAGTGCACTTCCAGGAAAGCGCCCCAAAACTTCAAACCCATCTCCGCTGCTCACCCCCAGATCCTCGGTAAGAATACTGGAAACCGTATGCATATTTGCCAAATCTGTGATCGTCAGAAGTCCAGGTTCTCCATCAGGAAGAACCCGTTTGGGATCGTGTGGGTCAACAACCTGCACATGCATCCATGGTGGGGGCATATATACAGGTCCACCCCGAGAATAGGCTTGACTCAGCAGTTCGCACATCCCATACTCGCTCCACACCTGACTCTCTTGAATCCCGAATCCCTCCGCTAAACATGCATGCAGTTCCCTGCGGGTGATCTCTCTGCGGTGGGTTTTCATTCCTCCGGTTTCTACGATTCGCGCATCCTGGGGCAGTCGCCAAGGTCCTGCCTCTGCCAGATCCAGAAGGCCGAATGCCGCACCAAAAAGCACGAGGGGAAAACCCGTATCTGGATCTCCAGGAAATCCCTCTGTCAAAAAGAACTGGCTCCGATCATCCCCATACCGCCGAATAAGAATCTTCAACATCTGAACAAGAGAGGACTCAGTGGAATACCCCGGTAAATGCGCCCAAATCGTGTATGGGCCTTCCCCGAAGACAGCTTCAAAGCCTGCGCAGACAGAATCCTCATACACGGCCAATCGGCGTACAAAATGTCGACTTCGTAACCCGCTTCCGGTTGCACTGCTCTGAAATACACACTCTGCTTCCGAAGCTGGAAAGGTTACAACTTCCGCATGCTTGAATGCGGCTACCGGCAGGTATTTCTCTCCAAAGCGCCGATAAACCTCGCAATGAGTCCTCTGGTAGGCCTCCAGCACACGTTCAATCACTGAAAAAGCATTGTCCTCACGATTCAAACTCGTGAACCGGGCTTCTATCTCCGCAATCGTCACGGCAGTTTGATCCGGCAGCCGAAGGACTGTGTTGAAGGAACGCTCACCGACTGCCCACTCGAAAGCTGGGCAATGACATCGCTTAGCCAGGTTTGCTGTGCGGCCTGTGCATCTGCCGGTGAATCATCAATCCCGCCTGCATAGACAAGCGCTTTGTTCTGATCAAAAACAAATACATGCGGGGTTCGCTCAGCCCCCAGAAATTTCGCTAATTGCCCCCCGGAATCGCGAACATATGCCACATCATACTGCTTCCCCGGTTCTGCTTCTTTCGGAAAAACCACGGAATCATTACTGTTTATCAGGGCTATCGGAAGATTCGCCGTGTTTAGCGTCTCTACACGGGACTCGTACTGATCGGTCCAGTTGCAGTCATTGCTCCAGAACACAAAGGCTGCCCCCTGATCTCCAAAAAGTGCATGCGTTGATGTGTCACCACCACGCATATTTTGGAGTGCTATATCCGGCATCACCCCACCACTGGATATCTGGGCTGCAACCATACCGGGGACTAGAAATAAAGCGAGAAGAATAAAGCGATACATTATACTGTTGTATGGTTTTACTGTACGTTTAGCAGATATCATGCCAAATTGTTACTTGAGCGAATACGCCTTGCCATTGCCTGATTGAAGATCAGCAGTATTGCGATGGCGACTCCCCATTGCAGAATGCATGTCATCAGACTAAATGGATCTGTCGGATTATACCAGGTATCGGGAGCATAAACCGTTACCGACAACCACAACCACCATCCCAGTAACACGCATGCCAGAAGTGGTACGACATAGTTCAGTAAAGTATCCCAGGTCCTGCCGGAGTTCCAATCTCCCATCATGTTGTCAATTTCGTTCTCCCGGAAGGATCGTACGCCCTGTCGGATTACAAGGATCGCCATAAAAGCGCCCGAAAAAATCAGTGCCAATCCCCACACAAAATCCTGATTTTCAAAAAAGCCGAGGTTAATTGCGGAGGGAACTCCCAGAACCAGCGACGCAATGGAAACCCCGACAACGGCATGCGAGCGCTTAACACCATAATCCGTTACCGAGCGCACAACCATTTCAACCATGGAAATCAGCGAACTGATTGCGGCACAGGACAGGCCCAGAAAGAACAGAACAGCCAGGAGATTGCCCGCCGGCATTTTTGCAAACAACTGTGGCATCCAGATGAACGTCAACCCTGTTGCTGCAGGCCCGCTGGTGCGCATGACTTCGAGTACTTCGGTACGGGACATTTCCTGTCCGAGGATTGCAAACACCGTTCCGAACACGATGATTGCGGCAAGGATTGAGACGGTATTATTTCCTACACCGGTAATAAATGCATTTTGAACGGCTCCATGTCTACTTTGCATGTAGGCTCCATACGTGAGTACCAATCCCCACCCTGCACCTGTGTCCCAGGCATTCTGCGTCAACGCTTCCAGCCATGTCTTAGGATCTGCCAGTGTGGCCCAGTCAGGGGTGAACAAAAATTGGACCCCTTCGCCTGCACCCTCTAAAAACAGTGTCCGCACCAGTGCAATCAGCACAATCACCAGAAGCGTCGGAACCAGGATTTTATTCACACGCTCAATACGGCCAACGCCTTTCCATACCGCCCAGGCCCCCAACGCAATCACCAGCGCATGAAATAATACGGGAAAATAACTACTCTGAAAGCCATCCCAAGCACCCTGTGCAGCCTCATACGTAAGGTCTGGTCCAAGAAAAACCATCCGTCCGAGATAGAACACACACCAGCCGGCGACAACCGTGTAATAAAATAAAATAGCGGCCGCAACAAAAACACAGAACGCCCCCATCCAGGTAAAACGATCCCCCGCAAGCTTTGTGAATGTCCCAATGACCCCCAACCGGCCTTTCCGTCCTAATGCATATTCTGCAATGATGAGGGGAACGCTCCATATAAACAGGAAAACGAGCCATGCGACAAGAAATGCCCCTGCCCCATCATCTCCACTGTTCGTCGCTGCGATTCTGGGGAACCTCCAGATATTTCCTGTCCCAACCGCCATTCCCAGAACGGTTAAAAGCATCCCCCATCGGGATGTAAAGCGCTGTTTGCTACTGTCCATCGTTTGCATTCATTAGTCAGTTCTATCTGGCAATCCGGCTACTGACTGCCACTGGATATCTGGCAAAATACTAAAAATCTCCACATTCGGTAAAAAATTGCCGAATAAATGCCAGACAATCTTCAGGAATTGAAGCCCAAACTGGAATAGATTGAATCCATAACGAGATCTTCAAGGATGGGACTTCGTATGTCTCTGCCCATTCGTCTAAGTAACGCAGGTTCTGGAAGAAGTAAGTGTGCGACATACACGGGTACACTATGACGACAGAACATAAAATTCTTCTAGCATCGCCAGAAATTTCGAAGTGCTGGTTGACAATCTGCCGAAGCAGTGGCTGACAATCTGACGGAGAGTTATAGAACAACCTGCCGAAGCAGTAGCTGACAATCTGACGGAGAGTTGTAGAACAATCTGCCGGAGCAGTGGTTGACAATCTGACGAAGCAGTAGCTGACAATCTGACGGAGAGTTATAGAACAATCTGCCGAAGCAGTGGTTGACAATCTGACGGAGAGTTGTAGAACAATCTGACGGAGCAGTGGTTGACAATCTGACGGAGAGTTATAGAACAATCTGCCGAAGCAGTGGTTGACAATCTGCCGAAGCAGTAGCTGACAATCTAACGGAGAGTTGTAGAACAATCTGACGGAGAGTTATAGAACAATCTGCCGAAGTAGTGGTTGACAATCTGCCAAAGCAGTAGCTGACAATCTGACGGAGAGTTATAGAACAATCTGCCGAGGCAATGGTTGACAATCTGCCGGAGCAGTAGTTGACAATCTGCCGGAGAGTTATAGAATAATCTGCCGAAGCAGTAGCTGACAATCTGACGGAGAGTTGTAGAACAATCTGACGGAGAGTTATAGAACAATCTGCCGAAGCAGTAGCTGACAATCTGACGGAGAGTTGTAGAACAATCTGCCGAGGCAGTAACTGACAATCTGACGGAGAGTTATGAAACAATCTGCCGAAGCAGTAGCTGACAATCTGACGGAGAGTTGTAGAACAATCTGCCGAAGCAGTAACTGACAATCTGACGGAGAGTTATAGAACAATCTGCGCACAAATGCACAAAAAAGAGAGTATCCCCCGACAATTAAGAATCTTGCTCGCAGAATCAATTGAGGACTCACCCGTCACATTAATTCACGGGCCGCGCCAGTGCGGCAAAACAACCTTGGCAAAAAGCGTGGGGGAACAACTAGGGTATTCCTACTTCACCTTTGACGATACGGACACCCGGGCGGTGGTTCAAAACGATCCCGTAGGGTTTATTGGTGATTGTTCCGATCATGTTATACTTGATGAAATTCAACTCATACCAGAATTGTTCCGTATCCTGAAGCTTTCCGTGGATCGAAATAGAAAACCCGGTCGGTTTATCCTGACGGGTTCAACGAATATGCTCCTTGTGCCAGAATTGGCGGATGCACTTGTCGGTCGGATGGCGACCATACGTCTCCATCCCTTATCACAACAGGAAATTGAACAGTCACAGTCTACCCCGTTCCTGGAACGACTGTTTGCGGGTGATTTTAAAACCCGCTCCAAAAAGCGGCTGGCAGGCAATCTGGTTGATCGGATCGTGGCCGGTGGCTATCCTGAAGTTTTTGACCACCCATCTGGTCGAAAACGTTCTTCCTGGTACCGCAACTATGTAACGAATATTGTTCAGAAAGATATACTAGATCTGGCGAAAATCCGATCTCTTGAAATGATCCCCAAACTACTTGCTGCTACCGCCAATTTGTCTAGCCAACTCTTCAATGCCTCTTCGCTGGCATCAAAGTTGCAGATGAATCGCAACACAGTTCTGGACTACCTCACATTATTGGAACATCAGTTTCTGATTGAACGCATCCCACCTTGGTACAGTAATCGAATGAAGAGGCTGATCAAAACTCCCAAAATTCATGTGGGAGATACCGGGTTGGCATGTGCTCTGATGGGAGTAAACAGCAAGTTTCTATTAAAAGACCGTAACCTGCTTGGACAACTTGTGGAATCATTTGTCTATCAGGAATTGAAAAGACAGGCCAGTGCCACCGGCGACCCCTATGTATTCTATCATTTTCGTGACCGGGATGGAATTGAAGTAGACATGGTTTTTGAGCGCGGTGCCTTTGAGTTGGCCGGTATTGAGGTTAAAGCTGGAGCCACAATATTTGACTCCGACTTCAAAGGGCTGCGAAAAATCAAGGCGGCCCACCCTGACAAATTCAAGTTTGGTGCCGTGCTGTACGACGGAGAAACCTGTGCAAGTTTCGGGGATGACATGTATGTCGTTCCAATTCGCATGCTCTGGGAAAACGAATCAAGCCCATGAGAGCTCCGCGCTCCGAAAATTCAGTAATCGAACACACAGAGGCGAAGTAAATGGCAATGCATATAGCCGCTCAGCGGGGCGCTATCGCCATGATAAAACTCTGAACCCATGCGCTGCAGCCAATGATCCCAATTATAGGATCACTGCCCCTCTAACATAAGAATGGCAGAGATGGATTCCATTTCGCCGGAATTCCTGGGCTTATGTAAAGGGTAGTACTGATAGTTCAAAAAATCCTGTATATGAAGGTCATAGTACCGGCTGAGCGGATTGCCACTCTGCCCGCCGGCATAAATTCCAACTCCCTCCGGCGGACTGGAACTAAAGTCTACAATCACACGCCAACTTGCACTGTGCGTGACTTCCAGTCCATCTCCCGGGCCGAGAGTTTCGTCGTAACCTGGATAGATGTACGGTCCGCGCCACAACATATCCAGCGCCAGTGTCTGGGTCAGATGCCGAAAAATTACATGATGACGGGAGGTCCATCTCCAATCCTCTCCGTACTGACTTCGCAGTGCACTTGCGGCCTCATCCAGGGCCGTAGCCATGAGCGCCTCGGCATCTTCAATCGCTGGCGTTGACTGAATATCAAGCCATTTGGATTCACGATGTAACAGAGTGATCAGAACGGTTTCGCTTGGCACTGGAAGATCCATAAACACGGGCTCATCCCATGTGAGACGTTTCAGGGCAATCAAATACTCATGTAAGGCAAGTGGGCCGGTCGTTTCGCCCTCGGCAAAACCATCCCACTGGATCAATGCACTGCGGACTGCTTCCGCCTGCGGTGAAAGTGAGCGTATAGAATGGAGAAGCGGTACAAACGCATCGTATTGGCCAACATAAAAATCTGACTGATAGGCTTTCATGTCTTCCATACAGTGTTGCATCTTGCCAGAAAGCAGCGTATCAATGCGCAGAGAACGGTATGCAGCCTGCCAGTCATGGTTCAGATAATAAGGATAATCTGCGGTCGTGGGCTGCTGATTGGTTGAGGTAAGGTATCCACGGACAGGATTCACCGCACGGGGCATCTCCGCAAAGGGAATACTCCCCGTCCATTCTGTAGCACTGGTGCTTCCGTCCAGAAATCCGACCCCGTGGCCGGAAGCGCGAATCGGGGCGATCCCTGCTACACGAATTCCAATGGTTCCCCGGGTATCCGCATACAGTATATTCTGGGCCGGTGAATGCCAATACTCCAATGCACGTTCTAATTGCGCTGCATCCTCCGCTCGATTCATCTCCCAGAGAGCCGTCATCATGTAGTTTTTTTCATGTGCGACCCACTTGATCGCAACGGCCGCCGTGGAATCCCGCACAACCGGCCCTAAATGAGATAAGATCAACGTATCAATAACGGCCGGCCCGCCCTTCACACGAATTGTATCCGGCAGCATTTGCAGGGGCCTCCAACTCCCGTCAAATTCGTAACTGCGCTCATCCTCACTTAAGCGGAGCACATAATGATCAATTCCATCCAGCCCCGAGTTCGTATACGTCCAGGAAACATGATCGTTGAATGCTTCAATGGGGAGCGGTGCACCTGGTGCAAGAACCCCATATGTATTCATGGAAGGGGAGACTAGATGCACTTCGTACCAGATAGACGGTAACGACAGCGCCAGATGCATATCCCCCGCCAACATCGGAGAACCCGTCGCAGACCGATCTCCCGTCACTGCCCAGTTATTAGACCCCTTAGAGGGCTGATATCCCTCGATGCCATGCTCCCTCAAAGTGCTGTGCATGCGCCTCAGTAATGCCAGTGCATCGGGCGAAGCCATTGAAGTACTCCTGGAAGCCGAGACAGATTCCATGGATGCCATCGCCTCAGAGGGAATAATCGGCTTATAGCGTGTAGCATTACGCGGATATAAGTCTGCATAGTCTTCAGGGCTCAGACGATCCTGTGCCAGACCGTAAGCCATCTCATCGGATCCAAAGGACAAGTCAAAATTGAAGTACTGCATCAGAAGAACCGTATGCAATGGCGTATACGGCTCGGGGGTATACCCAAACAGCTTGAACTCAAATGGCAATTCTGCATCCGAAAGGCGGTTAATGTAGGCATTGACACCGGCAGAGAACCATGACATTAGATCATAGTCAAGACTTTTCTCCTGTGCGTGCGCCTGCGTGATCTGTTTTGCGGCCCAGTTCATGCCGGTTGCCCGCAAATATTGATCGGTCTCAATGGAACCTGGACCAAAAATTTCCGACATTCGCCCTGCCGCTACCCGGCTGATAAAATCCATCTGGAACAGCCTGTCCTGCGCTGTGACGTACCCTAGTGCAGCAATGGCCTCCCGGTCACTGGTCGCAAAAATGTGAGGAACTCCACGATCATCCCGTTCAATCGTCACAGTGCCATTCAATACAGATACAACCTGGGTATCCCTTGCATCATGCTCAGCAATCCGTGCAGTATGGTAAAATCCGCGTGCAGGGTCAATCAGATCGCCCAGCGGTGCAATGCCTCCCGGGCCGTAATGCAATCCCCAGAGCAAACCAACTGTCCAGATCAAATGCAGGAGAAACTTCCACATTATCCACCTTCGAGCCCCAATTTTGCAGGGGGTAATACATGCCTGATCAATTCATCCGCAACGGACGAATAGTCAATGGCTCCGCGCGAATCCAGATATGTCTCAAATACCGTTGTCCCATTCTGGCATACCACCGCAAGCGAAGCACAGGTACGAATGACCGTGTCCATCACAAGATTCCCGTAGGTCTTGCGCATGTATTGACCATACTGACGATGCACTTTCTTGCGCCCGTGCACATTCGTTAGAAGAAACATCGCCGTTTTCAAACCGGGGTTCCATTTTTTTCGAACCTCTTTCGCAGTATCCCAGGTCTGCTCTGCACCATGTACCGACTGAAGTTCGGGGGTCACGGGAATCATCAATGTATCTGCTGCAATCATGGCGTTCAATACATACACTGAAACCGCGGCTGCCGTATCTATAATAATCGTATCGTAGATATTCTGATCCTGAAGAACCTCCCTGACCCTGAACATATCCGGGGCCTGCGTCAATTTGCGTGCAAAGTGACCGAGTCCTCCCGTGCAGGGAAGCAAATCAAAGGATGGTAATTTCAGCACTTCCAGATCAGACAGGCGACTGCCAAGACGAAACAAGTCAAGTGATGTACTGGAAATATCAGCAGTCTCTACATCCATCATGCATGTCAAAAATGCCTGTGGATCCAGATCCATGATCAAGGTCTTGTATCCCACCAGATTTAATGCCGCGGCAATATGGATAGATGTTGTAGTTTTGCCGGTACCACCTTTATGATTGCAAACCGTAATGACTGACATTATATATTATTGCTCAGTTGCGCGTATACAGGAAAATTCAGACCAGTGCACTAAGTCCACTTCATGCAAAGCAACACTGACTTTATACTTGCCTCCCAGTCTCCGCGAAGACGTAAACTCCTTCGACAGATCGGAATATCCTTTATTCAGGTTTCCCCGCGTGTGGACGAAACCGTCACGAAGAATTTGACCCCCGAAGAATTGGTAGAACATCTGGCAATCAGAAAAGCAACTTCGGTTGCGGAAAGAAAAACCAACGCGCTGATCCTTGGGGCAGATACCCTCGTGGTTTCCCGTGGATTGATCCTCGGGAAACCATCGGGAGCTTTTGAGGCAGCGGACATGCTGCGACAATTGAGTAGTTCCACTCATAAAGTGCATACTGGAATCGCATTAGTTCATAAGCAATCTAACCGAATTGTGACCGCCGTGGAGTCTACCGAAGTCACATTTGGCCGGCTGACTGAAACAGAGATCTCCAATTATGTCAAAACTGGCGCACCGCTTGATAAAGCTGGTGCGTATGGCATTCAAGATGATCGGGGAGCTTTATTTGTTGAACGAATTCATGGTGACTACTATAACGTAGTTGGGCTTCCACTTCGGAGATTGTATACACTGCTCCGAAAGTATTTCAGCGATCTGATGACGTTTTAGCATTGTCCCTTCGGTATACCGCCTCAGCAAAGTCAACGCTCCCTCCCACGGGAGGATTCCGTTTACGGACACAAACGTCAACGTATTCTATCTGCGCGGATAATTCTGCAACCTGATTCGCAATTAAATAGGCAATCCGTTCAATGAGTTCAATTTTTTTATCCTGCATCACTTCCGCTGCGATACGATAAACCGCTTCATAGCACAATGTTGCATCTAAGTTGTCTTCTTGTGCAGCTGCCTCAAAATCAAACCCCACCTCTACATCTACCTCGTACCTCCCCCCTGTCTGCCGCTCTTCAGAGGTTGCGCCGTGGTGCGCAAAGAAAATCGCGTTGACCAGTCTGATTCTATCCATCCCCTATTATCCCAGATAACCTGATCATACTTAGCGGCGAAAAATTCAATAGAGATCTGTTCACTGTATCCCGGTGTCTGATTCCGATGTTCCTGCATCCATATCCCGCATAATGCCGATTTGGAAGCATGTACACAAAACGGGGATGCCCCATTAATTTTTCTCTGATCAGAGTTAACTCAGACCACACCGCAAACAGGCATCCCATCAACCATCGTGCCCAGATTTTCGTTCGCATTAAAGGTGCTCGTGCAGAGCGGGCCATTCGGTTACTCCTCGAAATAATTTAGATCGCTCCCGAATATCCGCATTGGTCAGCTCTGCCAGCTCGTATGGCCCCAGATTTTCAACGCAGAAGGACGCAACGGTAGAACCATACACCACCGCACGCTTGAGCGCATCCAGCCCGATCACGGATTCATTTGACAGGCTGCCTGCAAAAGCTCCTAAAAATACATCTCCCGCACCGGTCGGATCCCGAACCTCCTTCAGAGGGAAGCTGGGTACGATAAAAACCTGCTCCTCAATGAACAGGATTGCCCCATGCTCCCCTTTTTTTATGATCAGTATTTTTGGACCCAATGCTAAAACCTGCCGTCCCGCAGCATACAGATTATCTTCTCCGGTGATCTGCCGCGCTTCCTCATCGTTAATCAACAGGCAGTCTATCCGTGAAAGCACCCCGTCTAATTCTTCCCGCATATTCTCAATCCAGTAATTCATCGTGTCACATGCGGAGAAAACCTTGTCACTCACTTGATCTAAAGTATCACTTTGTGTTTTTGGCGGTAAGTTCCCAAGACAAATAACGTTACTGTCCACGTAGGTATCGGGAACCAGCGGATTGAATTCTGCTAAGGCATTCAGATGTGTAAACGTGGTGTCCCTGATATTCATATTGGTTCTATAGCGCCCTCCCCAGGCAAATGTATCCTGATTCTCCAGGGTTTCGAGACCCGTTAAATCCAGATCACTTGACTGCAACAGCTGCCGATACTTATCGGGGAAGTCTCCACCAACTACTGCAACGATTCCCACCGGGGCCGTCAGTAATCTGGCGGCCAGTGCAATATAGGTGCTACTCCCGCCAAGTACATGTTCGGCTTTTTCCGAGGGGGTTTCAATATCATCCAAAGCTAATGTCCCTACAACAAGTACACTCATTCAGAAAAAAAAAACAATTTATTGAAAGCCATGATGCCTAAAAGGTGCATCTGAAAGTAAAATTGAGCGATTGAACTAGGATAGATTCAAAAGCTTTAGTTAAATTACGGCATTCTAGGCTAATCCAAACCATTTCGTCGGTATTGTGAACAGTAAATCAGTTCTCAGAGAGGTCACGGTGGTCATACGTGATGTACTGCTTCGGAACGATCAATTGAATATTTCTGGCTTGGGGACTCTGAAAGTGGAATCTCTTTCGAGTGAGCGTGAGCAGATAACAAATCAGAAGTTCCTCCTTCATCCGCCCAGAAAGCGTGTCGTGCTTGAGGGAGATCCATCCGATTCCACCGATCCAGCGCTGATTGCGGAACTGGCATCAAATCTGCGCACATCTGAAGAGGAGGCTGCCGCAATCCTTGATCTTCTGATCAAGGAGATCTTAGTTCAGGCCCCGGTCCATATCCCCGAAATAGGTATCCTCAAACAATCGGAGGGCAAACTTGAATTTTCATCTGATCCCGAACTAGAGGCATTTCTCCTCGGAACTCATGCAAACTTGAACTCCCTGGAGGTTAAACGAGAGAGCATCGCAAGGCCGAAAACGCGTAGACGAAAACTCGCCTGGGCAATCTCAATTCCGATTGCAGTCGGGGCCGCAGTCGTCGGTTATTTTGCGGTTCAAAATAATTTGCGCCCTTCTCAACAGGTTTCAAGCAATACGGAATCCCCTGCCCTGCTGCCAATAGCCCCGGATTCCATGACCGCGGACTCCGCGGTCAATATCACCTCCATTGACAATTTTGATCCTGTAGATCAACCTGTTACGGATGGCTTCCGGGTTCGGCCGGAACCAAATCCGGAGCAACCTTCGATCACCCTGGAGAATGCAGCAGATCCACCGCCAGTTGAACCCCCGCCCCCGCCAACACAAGCGGATCCAGAGACACCTTCATCAATAAATCGGGAATCTGGGGGCTACACCCTCATTATTGGCTCATTTGACACATCGGCGCAGGCATCCATCCTGATTGCCCAATATCGGGATATCTACCCTACGGTCCCGATCAGCACGCTTCAAAACCGTAACAACACTCTCTATCGCGTGGCCATTGGACAGGTTCCTACAATTGCTGAGGCGCTGGCCTTAAAAGAGAGACTGACCGAACTTCCGGCAGATGCCTGGGTGCTCAATATTTTGAACAACGACCTCTAATGCTTTATGACGGCCGCTGCCGATTATTTTGACCGAACCATTGAGCGGCTGCACCTTCTCCGAGAAACACAGTCACAAGAAATTGAGTGTGCGGCAGAATTGTGTGCAGTTCGGATTGCCAGAGGCGGTCTCATCTTCTGCTTCGGATCTGGCCATTCACGCATGATGTGTGAAGAAATGACTCCCCGGCAAGGCGGGTTTGTTGGCTTTTATGCACTCGTTGAGCAGGCACTTTCCAATCATTCTGCAATCATTGGACCAAATGGATTGCGCGGGCCGCTTCACCTTGAAAAGGTTGACGGGTATGCGGAGGAGATTCTTCGAAATTTTCGTTTTGGCCCCCATGATGCTTTTATTATTATCTCAACCAGTGGAATCCGTCCGCTTATTGTAGAGATGGCACTCGGGGTAAAAGAACGGGGGATGCCTGTGATTGCGGTTGTTTCAAGGGAACACTCTGAAGCTACCCTTGCGTCCCATTCGTCCGGCAGAAAACTGATTGACGTTGCAGATATCGTTCTTGATAATCAATGCCCGCCTGGCGACTGCATTAGTGAACTTGATGGGCTTCAATGGCGCACCGGTCCGGTCTCTACGGTCACCGGAGGAATGCTGATGAACATGTTGCGGGTTGCGGTCGCAGAGCAACTATTACAGCTTGGACATGCCCCCGTCCTGCTCCCTAGTCACCAATTTATTGGTGATACAACCGCGGAAGAGCAGCTTGAGGCGTTCTACGAAGCCTATCGAAAAAGTCTTGCTCACCTGTTCGCAGATGACTGAATATGTAATTGGGGTTGATGTCGGTGGTACCCGTATAAAAACGGGGGCCGTCCTTCGGGATGGTACACTTCTAAACCATCGCGTGCGTTCATCCGGCTTTGCATTGTCAGCAGAAGCGCTGGAGACTGCAATCATTGAAGAGATTATCGGAACCCAGTCCAATACAGACGGTACTCCGACAGGAATAGGATTGGGATTTCCAGGTGCTGTAGATCCTGAACAGGGCATTGTCCTGCTGCCCGGCAAACTCCGTCTGGAGGGCTATCCGATTGTACCCAATCTCGCTCACAGATTGCGCCTGCCGGTGATTGCTGAGAATGATGGCCGCCTCTCCATCATTGCGGAAGCCCATTATGGAAAAGCCCGTGAGTATCGCTGGGCAGTTTCGATTACCTTAGGAACCGGTGTTGGTTCAGGCGTGATGCTGGACGGAAAGATTCTGAGGGATCCGCATCTTCAGTTCGGAACCCAGGCAAGTCATGTAGTCCAGCAATCGAATAGTGACCGGTTGTGTATCACCCGGGCCCGTGGAACCGCAAATATCCTGTGCTCCGCTACCGCACTGGCCGTCATTGTCCGGGACAGTTTGGCCCGTGGACTCCCCTCCGTCTTGAATGAACGTTATTTTAATGACCCGGCAAGTGTGGATTTTGAGGCCGTCATTGAGGGAGTTGCACAGGACGATGCATTGTGTCTGGACGCATTCAACACCTGGAAGATGGAACTGGCATGGTTTCTGGTCAGTGTTGTTCACATGTATGCACCGGAGATCGTTATCCTCAGTGGAGGGGCAGCGTCTGCGGCCCCCTATTTTCTGGACGACCTGCGCACCCATGTAAACCATCATACCTTCCGCTACCCTCCTGGCGATGAGATACGGATTGAATTATCTGACATCGCCACATTCAATGCGGTCTTGGGGGCAGGTGCATTGGCCTGGGAGCAGGCAGGAGGTTAGAGTTCACCGATTACCTGCTTAAGAAAAATCACTTCCCTGCATACAATGGACCCTGAAGCTGCTGCAACCATTCTGAAACGGACCTGTCCGTGTATTGAATATGGGTGTCTACATCTTCTCCACTTGGCAGCCAGCATCCGCCTCCCCGTTCAAAAATCAATTGATTGCCCGGTATTGGTTCACCTGTCTCTCTAATCCAGATGGGCAGGTTCTCTCTTTTGCGCCACTTACTCACACAATTTGCGATGATACCTTCCTTGCCTGAGCGTACAACAACCACCGCACTTGATAAAGCACACGCAATATCGCAGTCCTGCTTAGATGCCGGATGAACTTTAGCATGGGGTGCAGATATTGATAAAAGTACAAGTTGCTGATTCTCCAGGTACTCACTGTACTCACCACTAGATAAGAGTCTCTGAAATCTTCCGGGCAGTATAATGATGCATTTCCCATCACTCTCAAGGGAACCCTTTACTGCCTCTTTCTCAATTTTACTGTGATTCGTGGAAACTAGTACTCCTCCTTTTTGGGCCAGTGCAGCACCGAACGAATAGGCATAGTTCAGATCCGTTTTACCGTCATTTTTCCTCAATCCCAGAATGGCAACTTTTTTTTGTTCGGAAACAAGCAGTTCCAGATTCCCCACCACAAACATCAGAGGGGGGCTGTCATGCCGCAGCTTGATCTTCAGTGTCTGTGGATAGTTTCTGTCCCCTCTCGTTAATATTGAGATTCCTGCATCCCGCCAACTTTCTTCTTCCTGAGAAAGCCGGTTGATTCGATCCGGGTTCAGCAGTCCCTCAATTCGTCTGATTGAGAAACCTCCTTGATCCCCCTCCTCAAGGACTTGGCTAAAAGGCTCGTAGATAAAATCTGCGGGGGTTTTCTTTTTATTCAACAGATCCCTGGCAAATTGCCCCCATTCCTTAAAATTCAGGGGATCTGCTCGATTGGATTGATCACTACTCAAATTGACTGTGAGTAAAATGGTCACCCTGCGAATGTCTCTTTGCCTAAGGGACAATCGGAGATGGTCATTTACATCCTTATCCTCGGGAAACCATTCTGCACCTTTTTCTACAATAATTTTGTTTGCTGCTTCGGTGTCATGCTCGCTATCCCTCTTCATCCAAAGCGGAACCCAGGACTCCTGCAAGTTCTCTACTGCTCCACTCCAGGTGCCGCCTTTCTTATCAGATCGAATCACTACAGCGGCATCGGATAAGCAGTAAATGTACTTGTTCCGCTGCATTGCGGCAGAGCCATAAGCGTAACGATCAACCTTGAACAAATTGATTTCCGGGTCAACCAAAGACACCAACGCTAACTGCCCTCCTTCCAAAGAATCACGATATATCCGGCTGCTGGACTTTTCCAGAAGTTGATGTGTCAGTACGCCTACGGCATTCCCGTTTTTCTCAAGAGCCCCCGTCATGGCTTTGGTATCCACTCCCCGGGCACCGCCGGAAATAACCGTTACCGCCTCAGCAGCAGCGGCCTCACCTAACGATTGGGTATAGTCAAGGTAATACGCCTCTAACTCCGCAGGGGGTTTACGTGAACCCACTACGGCAAGCCCGCCATCTTGAAGCAATGACCGGTCTCCTACTCCGTAGAGTACTGGAGAAAAATCAGATCTGTTCGATAATCGTTCTTTGAGTCTCCAGGGATAATCATGGTCCAGATAGGTCATGACCCAAATATTCCATTTCGCCCACTGTGTTACGGCATTGGCCAAAGCGGCCCCATGCTGCAGGCGTTTTACGCATTTCTCGGCATCCTCCAACCGATACCACCTGTCCTGATCCGCCCATTGGCGAAGAATTTCTTCCTCCCTAAACAGATCTCCAGGAGACTTTCCGATCTGCTCAAGATATAGTCGAAGCCGGTTCCACTGTTTTGGATTCAGTAATCCCAGCTCCCGAGATTTTTTCTTCGCTCTGAGATGTCCTGTCAAAATCAGGATTGCCCTGGCATCGTCAGAAAATGTCATCAGCGATAAAGCCTTTGGATTTATGTCTATATCCTCAGGAAGGAATTTTGTACTGCGTTGGGCTACTAAAAATCCATCCAGCTTAACGATGTAACCCACTTAGTTTTCGGGCTGTCCCGGAAAATGCTCAAAAAGGGAACCAAGATCTCTCCACCCCATTATAATAGGCAAATCGTTTCTCATGTCTGAATCAACTACTGACACCAACAAGTTATTCGTCTTCTTGCGAAAACTTGGCAAGGGACATAAAGTCTCCGCTGAGGAGACTCACGAAGCAACAAATGAGATTTATAACATGGCAGCAAAAAATGTAGTTGAGCGTGTCTACACCCAACTGACCGCTATTCGCTGGATGCTGGGGATTGGCCTCACACTCATCAGCCTCATGGTTGCCTACGGTACCTTCTTCGCTGGATAGTGCAGGTATACGACCATCAATCCCAAAGGAGTACTTATTAAGGTTTACGGATAGGATCATCAGTAGCCGTGTGGGACCGTGTGTGAAATTGATGGTTTTTTTTTCGCCAGATACTTCTAGTCATCCGTAGGTGTCCTACAATATGGCTTGTCGATCACTTGCCTCAGTTGGATGTACATCCTCCCGTGTGTATTGCATCAGACAACGATACTACCGCTCGATCTGAAAAGGTAGATTCCGCTTTTGCAACAGACAGAAACACCGCCAGAAGTCTGGTGAGAGTGTAGCCGTTCCTGAAGAACATTGATTTCAGCCCTTGAGTACCCTGCAATATATCTGATCACGTTTCAGCAGACTTCAAATATATAGCATGAGATTATACATAGCGTTTTGTCACTCGTATTTCGTTTCAGGATTGGGGGCATCGGAAAAGAGCATTTCATTCAAACATGCCTCCCATTTTTCTTTATCTACAATCTCAAAGCGAACTCCCCCTCTGCACATTGATGGAGCGAATCTGCCCCAGTCTGCCTTCTGAGTATGCTCACTGCAAATATCAAATACTGAACGTTCGGGATCAGGATCCTCCGACCTATCCAGATAAAGCCCTTTCGTTTCCAGCACAAACACTTCATGGGATTCATCCTTGCTCACCAATTCTTCGTCTTTCAATGTTGCAGTAAAATCTTTATAGATCCGGCTAGGTCTCCATCCCTGCGTGAAGTAGCCCTTGCGATGTTGGTTACTGTACCAGAAAAACATTCGCGCCTGCTGATCCAAATAGGTAGCGACCTTATTCTCCGATTTGTTCAAGTCATCTTCTGGAATTGCATTAAATGGACTCAGTTGATTCGGATTGCTGTCCTTCAGGCCCATTCGCTTCACCTTCGGAATACTAATTTCATCCGGCGGGCGATGGAAGTCCAGCTCCTCCGCAACAACAAGAAATCGAATCGTATCCGACTCAATAAGGGAATCAAAAACCATCCGAGACAAGCGGTCACATTCTTGCTCTAGGACATCACGAAGCTGTTCTAGGACAAAGACATAATTGGCTACCACATATTCAAATGGATGATGCTCAAGTAGTGCCTCGAAAGTCCGCTCGACCAAATGATACCCATGCCAAGGATTGGGGACCAAATCAAGAATATGAATCGTTGCGGTTCCGTAATCAATGACATGGCCATCCTCAGAATCTACTACATTCTCAATCCGTACTAGCTTATCCAGATTCGTACGTAACACGACATTCCCTGATGTCCTTTCGCTGAAATTCAGGGTGCTGAGTGTTGAGATATCAATTTCTTGCCATGGCAACCGTGAAAGAATATCCGTCTCGTATTGAGCAAGTCTCCATCCGACACTATCTTGAATCATAAAAGCGGGAAGCAGCCGATTACGGATTTCCGTACAATAATGACTCCCTTGACGGGTTTTTAGCCTTTTCGTGGGTTTGACCATATCCTCATCTGCCACAATTCTCGCTTCCAAATCCTGTAATCCCTCAAGCCCAAAACCTTTCCTAACTTCATGCAGAATGTCTTTTGCACGGCGATTAAAACAGAAGACATAACTCTCATCCAGCCAAGGATTGCCAGTCTTGTGTGCATAGGGTTGACGCAGGATCCGGCCTACAAGCTGGGTTAGGCTTGTACGAGACATTGGATTCGTGAGAATCGTTAAGATATAAGCAAACGAACAATCCCAACCTTCCTGCAATGCCTGCTTGGTGATAATGAAGCGGATCGGGCAATTTCGAGACATCAATCCACCTATTTCATCCATCTCTTTGAGCTCATCCTTCTCACTTGTTTTAACCGCTATATGCTCCAATTGAATTCCATCGCACCACAGTAAATATTCTCGTACATCCTCCGTATGGATATACTCTGGTTTTCTCTGTCCACGCCCCGTTCTCTCCACCTGTATCACACAGACAGGTCGAATATAGATCCCCGACTCTGCTTCGTAACGCCGTGCCTCCGATTCAAGAATTTCACGATGTTGGATGGATTCCAATAGCGTGTCACGCCAGTCCCTACCTTCTTTATTACGAATGTGAAGGTCAAGCTTGACCATTTCCTCAGCGTTAAGTTCTACACCTTGGATCTCAACCAGAACATTTGAGAGTTTGTCTGGAGTGGCAGAGAGTTCTACGACCATACAGGGATTAAAGCCCTCCAGTGTTCTTTTTGCATTGGCGCTGTACGCTTTATGCCCTTCGTCGAGAATAATCAACGGCTTCAAAAGGCGTATGGTATTTCCAAGAGAAGTTTTAATCAACCGACCACCAAATCCTGCATATCCTTCAAAGGTGTCAAGGTTCGGGAAATGCTTCAGCAGTTTTTCATGTGCTGATGGATCACCAGAGTCAGGGAAGAATTGATCAAATGCCCCACTGTCCCGATATATTCTTAGCTTGTCCCTTTGAGTAAGTCCACGATTGGCCGAAGGAAGCATCAACAGGAGGATACAGAGGTTTTCTACCACATCCTGCGGGCTAAAAGACGAAGTTTTCTCGAAAATACGAGTACGTTGCCCTGATGACAAATCAAGTTGCTGACGATAGGGATGATCTTTGTCTTTGAGTGCTTTGAGAGTTTGCCTGTAGATCTGGCTCGTGGGCACAATCCAAAGCACTAAGCCACGCCGACTATACCGAAAATGTGCGTTCACAAGATCAATCACTCGAGTTGCAATCAACGTTTTGCCGCCGCCGGTCGGGATTTTAAGACAAAAGGAAGGAAGACATTCCCCCAATCCATTGAGGCGATTGTTGTACTTCTTCATGGGCAAGATTTTTTCCCAAGCCATCTCTGCCCAGTTGAGGCTCCTTTCAGGATCACGAATTCTGGCCTGACGGTCATCCTCCTTGGCCTGTGTTAAACTCCGAAGAAAGTGAGTAACCGTGGTCAGGGTTCGCTTTTGATAATCCTTCAAAATCATGTTCTTCCGCAATCTATGTGTTCGATTGATGTGCAACCTGTTCCGATGCCATTCATAAGAGGTCAAAAGCTTATATTTGGACGGTTATCCTTACTCCAATCTGCCGTCAGAAGCAGGATCACCTTTACATCTTCAGATAATCGCATTGGGAGTAAAGTAAACAAGTTTTAGCCAATAAGTCTCGCAGTACCGCTGCGTATCTCCTCAAATATATGATAAGCAATCTTATGCGAGTGATTTCATATCTGCCTGAACTACAACATGTACCTTGTAGAGCATTCGTGTGTGGTATACTGAGGTTTAATGGCCATGGGTAAATCGTCTCGCAGTCGTCAGGGTCATGAACTTTTTATTGTTGACAACAGCATAGAAGGATGGACTGGACTACGCTACCTTTCGGAATGGTCTACTATTGCTAAATCTTTCGACATTGCAACAGGATACTTTGAAATTGGTGCACTCCTGGCATTAGATGGTAGTTGGCAGAAACTTGATAGGATCCGAATCCTCATGGGATCGGAAACTACTGAGCGCACCCGGCAGGCAATCCTTGAAGCAGTACGTAAGCGGGCTCTCGATGAGTTAGAGAACAGAATTGAGGAAGAAAAAGATCTGAATCCTTTCCTGCGGGGAGTAGCTGGTATCCTTCATGCATTACGCACCGGTAGAATTGAGTGCCGCATATATAACAGGGAAAAATTTCACGCAAAAGCCTATATCACACACGCCAGAATGGAAGTAGTTGGTGCTCAGGCACTTGTGGGCTCTAGTAATTTCACACGCCCAGGGCTTACACAGAATATTGAATTGAACGTCCAGATTCAGAGTGCACGAGAGGTTGCACAGCTTCAAGAATGGTTTGACGAGTATTGGGAGGATGCAGTAGATGTAACAGATACTGTCGTTCAGACGATCCAGCGACACACCCACGAATATGCACCATTTGAAATCTATGCAAAGGCATTGCAGGAGTTCTTTCGTGGTCACGAGTTAACTGCAACCGAATGGGATGAGACGAGATCTGTAATCTTCAAGATATTGGATCGCTATCAGAAAGAAGCGTACTGGACGCTTATGAGAATAGCCCGCCAGCACGGAGGAGCATTTCTTTGTGACGGAGTGGGGCTTGGCAAAACCTTTGTAGGTCTCATGCTGATCGAGAGATTGACCCTACATGAACGTAAACGAGTTGTTTTGTTTGCTCCTAAGGCGGTAAGGGAAGGTGTCTGGGAGCCAAGTCTGAAAAAATATCTCAATCATATTGGTGGCATTGGAGGCAGCGAGGACTTCAGTAACCTTGCCGTATTCAATCACACAGATCTTGGACGAAGAGGAGATTTTCTGGAACGATTCAAACGTATTGCAGATCTCGCAGATGTAGTAATCATTGACGAGGCACATTACTTTCGCAATCCTGGTACTCCTGGAGATGATAATACGGGTAAGAGTCCATCCAGATATTATCGCTTATTTGATCTACTGGATGATACCATTCACCAAAAAATGGTCTTTCTGTTAACGGCAACACCAATTAATAACCGCTTGAGTGATTTTCGGCATATGATGGAATTGTTTACTCGAAAAAATGAAAACTATTTCGCCCAGACTATCGGAGTAAATCATCTAAGAGGCCACTTTAACCAAATGGAAAGGAAGTTACGTGATCGTGTTCATCAGCATGGCGTTGACGTAGCCGATCACTTAGCCGATGCTCAGGAGATCCTAGGCAGTCAAGAGATTTTTCGCCAACTTGTAGTGCAGCGAAGTCGAGCGTACGCCCGCGAAAGCCAAATGCGCGAACACAAAACCGCTGCCATATTCCCTGAAAGGCTGCCACCGCAAGTCGCAGATTACTCCATTCGCAAGACTTATGGAGGAATGCTGGATATTCTTGAAATTGCCTTTGCAAAAGAAAATCCACTCTTTACGCTGGCCCTGTACTATCCTCTACACTGGTACATAGGAGATGACAAAAATATTGATGCCTTTGAAGAGAATCGTCAAAGGCAGGTCGTAGGATTGATTCGGACGAATTTCCTCAAAAGGTTTGAAAGTTCTGTGGCATCCTTCGAACTTTCCTGTATCCGACTACTCTTAAAGCTATTGGCATTTTTGGATGTCCACAGCGAAACCGAAATTGAACGGTCGCAACTCAAACAATGGAAAATTAGCAACAAAGAAGCCTTAACCTATGCGATTTCACGTCAGTCGCAACTTGAGGTTGACGATGAACAGGACGATGAGGATATCGTCCCTCACGAAATGCTTGATAAAGTTGAAAAGCTTAGCCGAATGGAATACAAGGTGGACGAAATGATGTCCGAGATTTTCCAAGACCTTGATCAGATTGTACTATTCCTTAACGAGGCCCGGAAATTTGATTCAAAGGATGATGATAAGTTACAGCATCTGATTTGTTTACTTAACTCAGACGATCTACGGAATGAGAAGGTGCTTATTTTTACAGAATTTGCCCACACTGCACGCTATCTAAAGGGGCAGTTACAAAAGTCTGGTATTGAGGGGGTTGAACAAGTAGATAGTGCAACCGGGCGCAATCGTGCAGATGTCATTAAACGATTTTCGCCTTACTACAATGGTCTGTCTGTTCCCGAGTTGCAATCGCAGGGGTTACAAGAGATCCAAGTACTCATTTCTACGGATGTCCTTTCTGAGGGATTGAATCTCCAAGATGCATCCCGGCTAATCAACTATGATATACACTGGAACCCGGTACGTCTGATGCAGCGAATTGGACGTGTGGATCGACGTATGAATCCGGAAACAGAGAAAAAGATGTTGGCCGACATGCCCGAATTAGCAGACTCACGTAACAAGGTTGCATTTTGGAATTTTCTACCACCCAATGAATTAGACGATCTTCTTTCGTTATATAAGAAGGTCACACAGAAAACCCTGATCATTTCTAAGACACTAGGCATTGAGGGGAAAAAGCTGCTCCATCCCGATGATGAGTACGACGAATTGAAAAACTGGAATGAATTCAATGAAGAATACGAAGGCTCAAAAACCTCGGTTGAGGAAATGCAGCTAGAGTATCAGGAATTGCTTATGTCCGATCCAAAACTTGAGACGAAACTAAAGCAGCTTCCTGGAAGTGTATTTAGCGGACGAGAGAGTATTTCACCGCAAGGTTCAGAGATTTTTTTCTGCTATACACTGCCGGCTCTGGATAAATTGAAGGGCAAATTTACAGATGAGGCTGGCATCACTCGTTGGTATCTCTACGACCTTGAAAGTGAACGAGTCCTTGATAAGCCCGAGGAGATTGTGAATCATATTCGCAGCAGGCCAGATACCCCACGAAAGTGTAGACTTGAACAAACGAGATTGATTCAGATACGAGAACAGATTGAACGTCGTATTAAGAACACTTACCTCAAGCGGGTTGATGCCCCGATTGGAGTGAAACCAAGGCTACGTTGCTGGATGGAATTAAATAATAGGTGAGGAGATGAAGCGTAATCAACATGCTCGTCTATCTCAAATTCAGGATTTCGACACACTGGTCGAATATCTTCGGGATGAGATGGACTGGCCAATCAGCACAGAAAGTTTTGAGGACAGCACCTTTGACTACGGACTTGATGAATTAGGAATTGATGCGAAGAATGCGGCGAAAATTCAAGAAATAAAGCGTCTTCGACCATTTCATCCAAAACAGCCATGGGGGATCTTCTTCGTTAAATTTGAACCTAAAAGTCTACCAGTTTTAGCGTTGAGGAGTATTCTTGGACGATTTGCAATCAAAAGACATACCTTATCCAACAGAGGACAACTGCGTAGATGGGAGATTGAAGATTTATTGTTTGTTTCAAATTATGGCCAAGATGAACAAAGGCGAATTACCTTTGCGCACTTCACGCCGGCTCCAGAAAGTCAAAGGGCACCTGTGCTCAAGGTACTTGACTGGGACTCAAGAGACACACATCTACATTTGGAGCACATCAATCAGCAGTTAACGAGATGCTTAACTTGGCCTAGCAATCCAGATAATGCAGCGGCATGGCGTAAACAATGGAAAAAAGCCTTTACAGTCCAGTATAGACACACTGTTAACACTTCTCGCGACCTTTCAATTCGCTTAGCTGAACTCGCCCGAGAGATACGCGAACGGATTAAGAAAGCACTTGAGATAGAAACAGAAGACGGTTATGTAACCATGCTTCTGAAGAGTTTCCAGGAAACCCTAGTTGGTGATATTGATCACAGTAGTTTTGCAGACATGGTCGCTCAGACTATCACTTATGGGTTGCTATCGGCCCGTATCACTAACCCAAAACAGAGTGCGGCTAATGATTTTACTCGTTATCTGCGCACGAACCCGCTCCTGAACGAATTGATGTCTGTTTTTCTAAGCATAGGTACAGGGGAAAATGCGATAAATTTTGACGAATTAGGAATAGTTGAGATTGAGGATTTTCTAAATCATACCAATATGGAATCGGTTGTACGAGATTTTGGAGACCAAAATCCAAGAGAGGACCCAGTAATTCATTTCTATGAAAACTTCCTCGCAGAATATGATAAGGAGAAGAAGGTGAAACGCGGGGTCTTCTACACCCCTCGTCCAGTGGTATCCTACATTGTAAAGTCAATTGATGCTTTGCTACGAAGCGATTTTGGCTTAACAGATGGATTAGCAGATACTAGTTCTTGGAGTGAGATGGAACAGAAAAATGAGAATCTTAGGGCTCACCAAAAAATAAATTACCCATCTTGGTTTCATTAGATGCTCCCCGACATCTCCATTCT
The DNA here is from genome assembly GCA_022821875.1 of Rhodothermales bacterium. Taxonomy (GTDB): domain Bacteria; phylum Bacteroidota; class Rhodothermia; order Rhodothermales; family Bin80; genus Bin80. Next base: position 72 of record JAJECV010000037.1, on the reverse strand, counting down.
ACTGTATCACGGGGCTGACGTTTCGCCTTTCTTTTTCAGTTCGTCGAGACAGGCTTCTAAGGTGGGCATATT
>JAJECV010000041.1 GCA_022821875.1 Rhodothermales bacterium | reverse complement strand
TGGGATTATGAGAGACCATCTTTCAGGATGCCACTCAATTCAGTTTTGTCCAGACAAACCCTGTTTCATTGAGCGACTCTCATTAGAGATTCTGTGAGAGTTACTGGAGCAGGAGTATACCGGAAGCAGTGATCAACTCATTGTTACCCTCCACAATAAGACGGTACACGTAAGATCCTACCGGGAGAGTACTGACCGGGATCAGGATCGAGTGGCGGGTGGCTACCGGCATGGTTTGCGAAGGCACCGCCATGACCTTGCGTCCAATCAGATCGTGCAGTTCAACTGTGACTGCTGCCTGTTCGGGAAGGTCGAAAACAACACTTACATCGCCGGATGAAGGGTTGGGATAATGTCCATGCAGAAAAAATGAGGGCAGGATTTCGTCTGGCGCAGCCTGATCTGACGGCGCATGGACGGAGAGTTCAAACTCCATAGATCCCCGCAGTCCATTCGTGTCTTCGGCATGAAAGGTGTAGGTGGTGGTGTCCAAAATCTCCGTGGCGGTTCCATTCAGTGTACGTGTGGACGAATCAAAGACCAGTCCCGCCGGAAGGTCAGGAGAGAGGGAATAACTGAATACACCGGATCCGCCTCGGGCTGCAGGCAGCGGTGTCGCCGGGATAGAACTGTTCCGGGTAAATTGAAGGGGATCAATATAGGACTCAAATCCCAGTGATCCCCCGGTTGCTGCGAATCTGTAGATGTGACCATTACTGGCAAGCATATATACTTCTCCCTGGTGGTCTATGCCGAACGAAAATGGAGACAGAAACGTGTCCAGTAGCAGTGTGGATTCAACGAGTTTCTCTCCGTCATAAAGCAGTCCCCAAAAGCGACCATCCACATAGTCCCCCAGAACGTACCAACCTGTAAGATCTGGAACGCCGGGCCCCTGATACACATAACCTCCGGTTACCGAGGCGGGGCCGTTTGAGTGATCGTATTCAAAAATGGGCAGGATCAGCCCGTTCTGGTTGCAGTTGGTGCGCGGCCGATAACATTGAGTCCCCTCCATGATCGGCCATCCGTAGTTGCCTCCCTTTTCGATGATGTTCACTTCTTCCATCGCATTCTGCCCCACATCCGCCGCATAGATCACTCCAGTGTTGATGGGGTCAAAGCTGAACCTCCATGGATTCCGAAGCCCCCATGCAAAGATTTCGGGCCGGTTTGTCGTTGAACCGGCGAAGGGGTTGTCAGATGGGATAGAATAGGGAATGGTGCTCACGTCAATTCTGGAGATGGTGCCCAGAAGTGACTCGGTATTCTGGCCGTGCCCGTACCGGTCTCCTGCCCCCCCGCCATCTCCCAGGGCAATATACAGATAGCCTTCCGGCCCGAACAAAATTTGTCCCCCGTTATGATTACTGGCTGGCTGGTTTACTTCCAGAATGATTATTTCGCTATCTGCATCCGCCTGTCCGGGATTATTCGCGATCGTATTAAACCGGGAAACGACGGTCCGCCTCGGGTTTGAAGCAGAGTAGTACACAAAAAACTGTCCATTCGTATCAAAATCTGGATGGAATGCCAATCCCAGGAGTCCTTCCTCGTTCCCGACCGAGCGGACACGGTTCTGGATATTCAAAAACTGGTGCCGGTCTGTGACATCCTGTCGGTTTTTGAAGGTCCAAATGATCCCCGGTTGCTCCACTACGAAGAGATCCTCTCCAGCGTGCTGCAGGTCTACGGGGCGGCGGAAATCAAGATTGGTAAATGCATGCTCCAAGGTCACCTGGGGCTGACTCCATGCAGCATGCGCAAAAATGCAGGACAAAAGAAGGATGTACGGCAGGATCTGTGTTCGCATAAAGCTATGTCTATCTAGTAGAGGTGTAAGGACTTGGCGGTTCGGACTCTTCAAATGCAATCCGGGGCAATTCGTTTCGGTGGTGGTGCAGGAGAATTTTCAGGGGAGATCCGGCGCGGGCGGGGAAGATGGCTTTTTGGTACAGATTTCTTATCGCTTTGCCTGGAAAACTCAGACATGCAGATCCGGGGGATCTGCTGGCATAAGTAATGCCGGATCATTAAATTGCTAGGGGGTGGACAGAAACTCGAATGATTCATATTATTGTTTAACGGCAATAAGGTGTTACTTGTCTGGAGTGCACAAAGTAGATTAGCATGATCACGCACCCTCTCTCAGTCCTTTTGATTTTAGCAGCAGTTGTATGGGTTGCGGTCTTCCTGGAGATCCGATTTTCATTTTTCAAAGCACTGAGTGCCGCGCTGGTAGGGATCCTGCTGGCAATGATCCTGTCCAATGCAGGACTGATTCCGGCGCAGAGCAAAGCTTACGATGTACTTATCAATCCGGGTATCAGCCTGGGAATTGTACTCATTTTATTAAATGTAAATCTCAGTACAATCCGCAATGCCGGCGGCCCCATGCTGCTTGCATTCCTGCTTGGAACCGTTGGCACGGCTGCGGGCGCATTTATTTCTGCACTCATATTCGCACCTCTCATTGGACCGGAAACATGGAAATTAGCCGGGCAGTTCATGGGTACCTACAATGGAGGAGGGGTGAATTTTGCAGCGCTGGGACGTTCCTTTGATACCAGTAGCGAACTGTTTTCTGCCGCCATTGCAGCGGATGTACTGATCACCGCTTTTTGGATGGCTGCCTGTCTGACGGTTCCGCTATTCTTTGGCCGCAGGCAGTCAAGACAAAGATCCAGAGAGCGGGACAGTATGATTGAATCCCTCTACAAGAGTGCACCAATCCGGTTACAGGATACGGCATTTCTGGTGGTGATTGCACTTGGTGCCGTATGGCTTGCCAATCATTTGGAGACCATTGTTCCAGGTATTCCTGCGGTCTTGTGGCTGACCACCATCTCACTCGCAGCCGGACAGGTTCCCTATATCCGACAACTATCGGGGGCAGGTCTCTGGGGATATTACATATTACTCCTGTTTCTTGCGACAAATGGAGCACAATCCGTAGTGAAGAACATTATTGTGATCGGACCGGGGGTATTGTATTTTGCAGCCGGGACGGTCGTGCTACACGGTACCTGCATATTTGGAATCGGAACGTTGCTCCGACTGAATGCAACCACGCTTGCGATTGCATCCCAGGCAAATGTGGGTGGGCCTGCTTCTGCAATGGCACTTGCCACGGCCAGAGGAGCGGTTGACCGGGTACTGCCCGGGGTTGCGGTCGGACTACTTGGATATGCAATCGGGAATTATACCGGGTTTGCAATGGGGGCACTCGTTCGGGGAATAATCGGCTATTGAGAGATATCGTTCATTCCAGAAAACGACCTCATTTTTTCTGGACATCCCAGATGGGGAATGGGGGATCAATTAGGAGAGCAAAAGGAATAAGCTTAGCATGCAACCGAGGCGATTGTGACTGAAAAGAGCCGCAAAATTACCTGGTCGGCCTGGAATCAGGCCCGACAGCTGATGTGGAGTTATCGAAGAACTCTGGTGATCGGTTTTATACTCATGGTCATCAATCGTTTGAGCGGATTTGTACTTCCAGGCACCAGCAAATGGCTGATTGATGAGGTCATTGGGAATAACCAGATGGATCTGCTTCTGCCTCTGGCTCTGATGGCCGTTGGTGCCACAATCATTCAGGCAGGGACATCGTACCTGCTGTCAAATGTGATCGGCATTGCTGCCCAGAAAGCCATCATGGAGATGCGCCAGCGGATCCATGAACATGTGATTCACTTACCTGCCCGGTTCTTTGAGAGGCATAAAAGCGGGGAACTGATTTCGCGTGTGATGAGTGACGCGGAGGGGATCCGCAATCTGACAGGGACGGGGATCGTAATGCTGGTTGGCGGAGTCGTCACCGCAATTCTGGCATTGGTCATTTTATTTGTACTTTACTGGCAGTTAACCCTGATCATTTGCGTGATTCTGGCCACTTTTGGCGGCTTTATGGCCTATGCATTCCGAGCATTGCGGCCTATTTTCAGGGAGCGTCAAAAAATCCGGTCTGAAGTTACGGGGACGCTCGGAGAGACCCTTGGCGGGATCTGGCTGGTCAAGGCCTATGGCGCAGAAAATCGGGAGCAGGGGAAGTTCAATGATGGAGTTGTCCGGTTATTCCGGCTGATCTCCAAAACGATTCGGGGTACCTCCGGAACGGTTGCCCTGGGAACAGTCCTCGTTGGGGGCATTGGCGCATTGATGATTATTCTGGGTGGCCGGGCGATTACCGAAGGCGTGCTGACCCTGGGAGATTTTGTGATGTACCTGTTTGTTGTCGGAGTAATGGTCGCTCCAATCATCCAGATGGCGATGGTGGGTACACAGGTTTCGGAGGCGTTTGCAGGGCTGGACCGAATCCATGACCTGATGGCAGAGATTCGGGAGGATGAAGACGATGATCAGAGAAAAGCAGTAAAAGAGATCTGTGGAGATGTGGTTCTGGAAGATGTACATTTCCGCTATGACGAAACCGTCCCTGTCATCCAGGGCGTTTCCCTTCATGCCTCGAAAGGAACGACGACCGCTCTGGTGGGGCCGAGCGGCTCGGGCAAGAGCACGCTAATCAGTATGGTAATGGGGTTTAATCAGCCTCAACAGGGACGGGTTCTGATTGATGGAAGGGATTTAGCCACTTTAAAATTGAGCGATTACCGCAGGTACCTAGGGGTGGTCATGCAGGAGAATTTTCTGTTCGATGGCACAATTGCCGATAACATTGGCTATGCCAAACCGGATTCCTCACGCTCCGAAATAGAAACTGCGAGCCGGATTGCGAATGCACATGGATTTATCCAGCATTTCCCGGATGCCTACGATACGGTTGTGGGGGAGCGCGGGGTAAAACTCAGCGGCGGACAGCGGCAGCGAATCTCTATTGCACGCGCAATTCTGGCAAACTCCAGAATCCTTGTCCTTGACGAAGCAACCTCCAACCTGGATACGGAGAGCGAAGCACTGATTCAGGAGGGATTTAAAAATCTCCGTGAGGGCCGGACCACCTTCGTCATCGCCCACCGGCTCTCCACAATCCGGAGTGCAGACCAGATTCTGGTTCTGGAAGGAGGCAGGATTATCGAACAGGGGAGCCATGCTGCACTCTATCACATGGGTGGCCGCTACCGGGAGTTATATGATCAGCAGCACAGTTACGAAAAGGACCTCTATGTAAACCCGGGCGAGGATCCTCTTCGGTAATCCCCGTTCAGACTGGATCATAATCGATAGCGAACGGTCGCCATTGTGGTGATCAGGTTGAGTCTGCTAAGGATAGTTGTGCTGCCGAGGTCGTCTAATTTGTGCTCTATGTACTCCCCTTCGCTACTGAAATTCTGCAGTAAGGAATAAGTGAGGCGAACCCCGGCGAGAACCTTGTCGGTCAGGACATACTCAAATCCAAGGTGTCCAGCCGCCAGAAGTACAATATCCCTTAAGTCTTCATCCTGCAGGGAATCATAGGTCTCCAGATCTGGGCTGCAGGGCTGATCCATGCAGGAATAACGTTCCTCAAAATATACATCCGTCACGGTTGCGCGGGCGACTCCGGTCCCGATGCCCAGATACGGACGGAATATATGGCCCTGGGGAAGAAGATCCACGAATGTATTGATCCGAAGGGAGGCAACCTGTAGCTGTCCAATGGCTCCTGCGGTGTTTACGATAATTCCAGATGCTGGATCAAATTCAGGGGTTGGATCTCCGTTCAGGTCTGTGATCCGGCTAAATACCTGTTCAAGATTTTGCGTAGAATAACGCGCATTCAGATCAATGCGCAACCGTCCCTGCTCTCTGCCAGCACCGACCCGGAGGGCAAAGCCAGGGTCGGTGGGGATCTGGTAGTGCCATCGATATCCTGGCAGCCGATCCGGGTTCGTAACCGAACATCCCTGCTGATCGGCGACGCAGCAGAGGTGCCCCGGGTAGCAGAACGGGTCAAGGTTAAATCCTTCCTGGGCCAGATCCCCGCTAAAGGACGGCCCTCCGCTCACTTCAACATACCAGCTCTCAACCTGACCGTAGGCGGCCGGAAGGCTTGCTGCCAGAAAAAATATCAGAACAGGGGTCAACAACTTCATCGTTAAATGGGGTTTATGTTGGAGCATGGATGTATTTTTAGGATCTATACGGTAAAACCAATCAGGTCATGCCCTTTTCGTATATACGGATTACCTTCTTTTTCGTCTCACTGTGTGCATGCAGTTCAAATTCTCAAGCACCTGTGGATCGGCCCAATTTTATTGTCATCTTCGCGGATGACCTGGGATACGGGGATCTGGGTGTATACGGGCATCCGACCATTCGTACTCCCCATTTGGATCGTATGGCCGCTGAGGGACTTCGATTTACCCAGTTTTATACGGGGGCATCCGTCTGCACCCCAAGTCGTGCGGCCCTCCTTACCGGACGATTGCCGGTACGGAACGGGTTGACCGATGATCAGATCCGGGTTCTCTTTCCTCCAAGCAAGGGAGGGTTGCCTGCATCCGAAGTCACGATCCCGGAGGCATTGCAATCCGCCGGGTATGTAAGTGCAGCAATCGGAAAATGGCATCTGGGACATGTCCCCGGGCATTTTCCAACTGAACACGGGTTTGACGAGTACTTTGGGATTCCCTACTCCAATGACATGACTCCCACCGCCAGTGACTGGGGACGTGCACAGACCTATCCCCCATTGCCCCTTATGCGCGGGACGGAGGTAATTGAAACAGAGCCGGATCAGCGCCTGCTGACACGCCGATATACTGAAGAGTCCATCTCCTTTATCCAACGGAACAGGGACCGGCCATTTTTTCTCTATCTGCCCCACACTATGCCGCATATCCCGATCTTTGCCTCCGATGAATTTGAGGGGACGAGCACGCGCGGACTTTACGGAGATGTGATTGAGGAGATTGACTGGAGTGTGGGGCAAATCCTGGATGTATTGCGGGATACCGGTCTGGATCGCAAAACCCTTGTCATCTTCACAAGTGATAACGGGCCATGGCTTACCGTAGGATTTGCAGGCGGGACTGCCGGGCTTCTGCGTGACGGGAAAGGAACCACCTGGGAAGGGGGGATGCGTGTGCCGACTATTGCCTGGTGGCCGGGAATGATTCCCGCGGGTCAGACGACCCAGTCACTGGGAACGACCATGGACCTCATGCCGACCATGCTGGAACTTGCCGGCGCATCACGCCCGGATGATCGCATCTACGATGGAGCAGATCTGATGCCGGTTCTGCTGGACCCGGCCGCTGAAGTGAGAAAAGGAATTTATTATTATCGCGGGGCACAGCTTTGGGCGGCACGCAAGGGCCCCTGGAAGATACATTACGTTACACGAAGTGCCTATGTCGGGGATCAGCCGGTAGAGCATGAGCCGCCGCTTCTTTTTCATCTGGGCCGGGATCCCGGGGAGCGGTTTAATCTTGCAGAAGAGCACCCCGAAGTGATCCTTGAACTACAGGAGATGGTGGATGCGCATCTGACAGAACTCGTCCGGGCACCATCTCAGCTAAAGATTCCAGAATGGAACGATTGACTGCACCTCTGTTTGTTTGTGCGGTGCTTAGCGCCTGCAGTCAGGGACCACCTCCTGCCCCGCCACCGGACATGGTCTATGTTCCAGGTGGAAGGACTCAGATTGGATCGGAGGACGGCATGCCGCATGAGCGTCCGGTTTTCCGTGCACGGGTTCAGCCGTTTTTTATGGATATCTCTCCCGTCACGGTCGGGGCATTTCGTGAATTTGTTCAGACAACCGGGTATCAAACCCAGGCGGAATCATTTGGGAGCGCAGGTATATTCAACGACTCAACGAGGCAGTGGGAACTTAAACCCGGCGCGTACTGGCAATACCCGTTGGGGCCAGATGATCCACCGGCCCCCGATGATCATCCAGTGACGCAGGTGTCCTGGCATGATGCAGTTGCTTACGCAGACTGGGCCAATAAGCGGCTTCCCGACGAAATCGAATGGGAGCATGCGGCCCGTCAGGGCAGCAGCGGTCAGTATGCCTGGGGGGATCAACTGGTTGTAGATGGGCAGTACCAAGCAAATGTATGGAACGGCCGGTTCCCGAGATTCAATACCAATGAAGACGGATATGCAACCACATCACCGATTGGCACCTACGGGGCAGCGCCTACAGGGCTCGTGGATATGGGAGGAAATGTATGGGAGTGGACCGCAGACTGGTACCGGTCTTACGCGGAGCGGAATCAGGAATTTCAGCCGAATGCCGGTAGTGAAAAAGCGCAGCGCGGGGGGAGTTTTCTGTGTGAACCAGGCTGGTGTCATGGCTATCGGGTTTCCGGGCGCAGCCACTCCACCCCGGAGACTGCACTCTACCATGTAGGGTTTCGCCTGGTGAAAGATGTCAGTCCATAGCCAGGTAG
>JAJECV010000028.1 GCA_022821875.1 Rhodothermales bacterium | reverse complement strand
AAGCCTTGAAGAAGTCCAACATCTTCTAAAAGAGGAGCACTGATTGCGGGCCCCTGCCGGACACATGTCCTATCCACACAGGCACCATATTCTCTGAATGTTACGAATCCTGATGCAACCATGGAGACACTTTATGGTATCGTCTCCACTCTTGCAGGGCATATCCTGACGGGGGGCTATCGACAACTATCTTGAGTTACTTGTCACGATACAATAATCGCGAATCGGAATGACCTCATCAGGAAATTCAGGAAAAACAAAAAGCCGAATAGCATCGGAGTCAGATTAGTCAATTTTTCCAACTACCTAAACGTAGGATATCATTCATTCGTTGTCCCCAGAATGAGGTTGAGAAATCTTTTGGACAAAACTCTCTCCAAAGTCCAGATAAGTATTTGATGGGGCGGACATCTGGACATGCGTCATGGTTATATTTTGCCTGTGAGTTCGGGTGCTTCGCCACGATCTAATAGGTCAAAGGCAGAAAGTACATAGCGTTTTGTACGGTATTCACCGAATTCCTTTATTTCGTTTGATTTGAGGCCGGGGAAGGAGGAAATTGGTGCTGGTGCATCTAGAATCCATTCTAATTCTGATCGATCCAGTCCATACATGTGAGCAAAAATTCCATCCAGTTCACACTTGAGACAGTGGCGTCGTTCTTCGTTGTACGGGAATGGTGGACCATGGAAACCGAGATCTGAGGCAAACCCAGTCATTTCTATCGAAGTATAGGTCAGTTCTAAAACTCGAGGAACGATCAATTGAACCCATGGTTGGCCACAGTTGCCCTTCTCCAGGAATGCTTCAGGGGGTAACACTGGCAATTGCTTCACTATGTAGAAACTCATGTTGGTACCGCCAACGGAAATACAAGCCGCCCAGTCAAGGGGTAAACTATTCATGTTTGCTATGATCAGTGCTGAAGCTACCGCCTGTGCACATTCGCACTGAACTAAGGGCGCACTGTTCCCAGCTCCACCTTTCGGCATGCTATCCGCAATCATAGTTCGCTCGTTCGTTGAGCCAGTGATGCTCCTGAAAACATGTAACCACTCTTGACCGTTGATACTCGGCATTTTTTTGTTGCTCATACCCATGGCTCGTAATAATCGTATAGATGACTACTGATGATTTGGTCTCTACTTATCTTTGAGAGTGTTAGGTCTGAGAACAATCAATGATGCTGAGTTGCCCAATCCTGTGACTGGTATCATGGCGAGTATTGCTGTTCTCCCGTCAGTTGTACGGGCAATGTTCCTGAAGGCAACAGCATAGGAACAATCAATGACGCTGAGTGGCCTAATCCTGTGACTGGTATCATAGTGAGTATTGCCGTTCTCTCGTTGGTTGCCCCTGTGATATTTCTGAGAGCGAGTTGTAAGCAAGATTTTTGAGAGTATTGAGGATTTTGGTTTGGCATGATTTTTGCCCCCCCCCATTTATTGAGTTAAGTTTGAGGATTACTTCCTCTTCAGGAACCCAGTACCTAGGCAATGTGACAAAATTTGGATCGGATTTTTCGTTGAAACTTGTATCACGGGGATTCTTACCAATAACTCCTTCAAATGTGGCAAATCGGTGATCATACTGATGAAACATTTTGCCCTCATACAGCGGTAGAAATCGTTTATTATTACGTGTAAATATATTTCCATCAAGTTCCCATCCATCCATCTCCAATTCATCTTTTGTCTTGAAAATTCCAGAATCTTTTGTCATATGAAACATACTCGTAAAGCGTATTCCCCAAGGATTTTCTTCCGATGTAGGGTCTCTAGATTCTTTCCATAAGATGCCTGCCCGTTCATACATCTTACGTGCAATTTCTACATCTTTTTGGATTCGGAATATGGGGCATGTCAATGTATTGGGATTGAACAATTGAAAATCCTCTCTGGACAGGAAAATTCGTCGATCTTCCTCCTTCAGTTGCTCAACTTGATGAAGAAAAAAGGCGAACTCGGCTTGATGGATAGGGTTATCTGTTCCGCTTAGAGTTAGAAGACAGAAATTTTTGCGGCTGTCTATAGGAAAAATTTTCTGCCTATTTTCAAAGTCAAATAGGCTTGCCAATCTTTTCTGGGAGAGAATCTCTTGAAAAAATATTTTGTTGGAATCATCCGTAGAAATGCCTCTGGGTACAATCAATCCTGCACGTCCCTGTGGATGGACGAGTTCCAGAAATACTTCGGCAAACAGGGAATACATATCAAGATTCCCATATGAACTAAGTGGGTAGCGTCTACTCCCGCAGTAGAATTTGTTTCTTGCTTTGTAGGTCTGGTTACTATGATGATAATCAGCCCAGAGATACGGGTTTAACTCTTTGAGGTTAGAGATTGCGTGTTTACGAGATTCACCAGATAGTTTGGAAATTTTAGGTGACCTTGATGCAAAGAACTCTTTTTCATTGAGTCGAGATACTTCCCATGGCGGGTTTCCTATAACGACATGGAAACCACCATCCTGCATGATCTCACCAAAAGCGAGATGCCAATGATGGAATGAATGGGTGTGTGCAAGATCCTGTACAAGTTCTTCTACCCCCAAACGGGGAGAAGCGCTATTAACGAGGCGGGCGAGATCGTGGCTGGTAGGTACAGTCTCCAAGGTTCCATGTATTTTAGGGGCAAAGAATGCCCCCGTAAACAGGTCGGAACGTAATCGTTCACGCACCCAATACTCTTCCCGTTGCATGCCTTTATGTACTGCAATTTTGCGCTCAACATCATTCAATGTATCCTCTGGCATGGCATCCAGATCAATGCTTGCTACAGCTAATTCAAGTATGGCATCTTCATCATACAACCCAAGTTGCTGTGACTCACGATTACGCTTTTTTAGGCTGTTGCAAACCGTTTTATCGTCATCTTCCAAGGCAATATATGCCGTATCGGGAATCCCTTCGTTCATAATCTCAGGGTCAAGAACGCCGACTAAGCTATCTCCATGTACAATATGCGAATCAAGGAAGGTGAGAGGTTTACCCGGCTCCACAGTCTCAATCCACAGCGCTGCTTTGCAGAGTTCAACTGCCAATGGATTGACATCTACACCATAAATACAATGTTGGACGACCTCACGCAGGATACGCTGTCGGGTAATCTCTTCGGGGGTGATTGTTCCAGATTCAATGCGGGCAATCTCGGTAGCAATACGGCGAGCTGCTGCTAAAAGGAAATGACCGGAACCGCAGGCTGGATCAATAATTTTCAGTTCAAGAAGTGCGGCATGTGGATCCTCTGGATTGGCATCTATCGTTTGGACAATCACCGGCTCAAGTGTTGACTTGATAAGTTCATTCACCAAATTCGGTGGAGTATAATAGGAACCTGTCAACTTACGTTTCGACCCTTTTGATTTTTTATCGTTACCGCTGTCAACAAATTTAAATATCCAGGGGGAAGCCTTCACGTCCAGAATAGGTTGAAGTTCCAGAAGACTCTCGTAAACAGAGCCGAATTCTTCGGTTCCCATGTCCCTGTAATTGATACGGGTGAGGCGTTGGTGAGACTGGAAATACGTAATCGCTTTCACAGCATTGAGAAGATCGTCGTTTGTAATTGCTGCATTCTGAAGATCCGGACAATGATTCGCCCGAAAAAGTCCTCCAAGTGCGGGCACCCCAAGATCCGGGCAGCCGGTTGCAACGGCATCAAAAGTAATCTTCAGTCCCTGCCAGAGATCATGATGCTGATCATAGTGTCTTCTACGCAGAACTCGTTTTCGTAAACGGGATGCAGAGTAACCATTCTTGAACATGTCACATTGTTCACTCGTAGCCTCCGCTATATGGAGCAGGTTCCTGTCCTCTGTCGTGAAGAGAAAAAGTAGGCGATAAATGAGTTGAAGCAACTGTTGAAAATAGTCCTCAACAGTAATCGTACCTGTTTGGAGATCTTCTCTAAGTTTCCCGCTTTTGGTGTGCTTCAGGAAGCCATTCCCCAGATATTCCAGAGAAGTAGTTACCCCATCACGAAGATTTTCACGAATACGCTCACCGTTTTCTATTGCTTCTGCACGCCAGGATTCAATAATGCAGTTTGACGAAACATTGTCGACGGGACGGAAACGGCTGGCATGTACCGTCAACCAGAATGCCAGGAAATCGGGGTACAATCTCTCTGAAAAGATCATGTCAAGATCTGCCTCAATATAAGAGGGGCGAGTGAGACTCACATTGTCACGGAGAATACGTAACTTCGCCCCGTTCGTAATGATACCCCAGAGTGCAGCATCCTCAGCGTTGAGGTATTCCTGCATAATGCCGTGTGGTGCTTGCCGCCTGCCATCATGTCCTAGGCGTGAATCAGCTTTATCCAAATCAAATTCGCTATCAACCAAAAGCATTGGTACAGCTCCATCATAAGCTCTGTGCGTTAATTTGAATACACGTTCATTAACCTCAACATTTCCATGGGAAACCAAATTACTGTACCCCAAAATATCCCGTAGCAAAGGAACAGACCAATCCTGAACAGTATCTCTTATTTCCGTGCGATTCCCCTTATTAGTGTACCGGGTATAGTGATCATAAAGATCCGTGGCAATTTTCCAATAGCGAGTAATCTCTTCTCTGAATATAAGCGACCTTGAGAGATCATAATCACTATCAGATTGTTCAGGTGCCTTGCGGGTAGCAATTGTCTGGAGGTACTCGGGAGGTAGCATTCCTCCCTCCACCTTTAGCCCAGCGAATCCGTGTCTGATTCTAATTTTGGGCATGGTCAAAGATCTGCAAGGGGCATGAACACATAGACCCCAATTTTATCAACTGGTAAGCAAGGGGCAATACGGTATCTCAATCCTTTAATATCACTGGCATCCCGGATACGGCGATGATCTTCAAGTAATTCATGGGAACGATCATGGGCGATCTGGTCAAAGACAGATTCCGTAGATTCCAGTTTCTCAAGTGCTGTATGGATTAGAAATGTTTTCTGTTCTTTTGGCATGTTTCTGTCTGGTTCAATAGAAAGCAATTCAAACGCCTCTTTGTCAGTTAACACTTCGGGAGTATGGGATTCTCGAACCGCGATGCCTAGGCACTCTTCCGCCAAAAGAGATTGAATCTGCGAAAATTTCGATCTACGATCACGTCGCTCAACATGAATTTGGCAGCGAAGCCGAATGAGATAGAGTACAGTACGCTCCATTATGCTCCTAGTGAACATTGCACCACATCTCGCACCGAAATCTGACTGTGCACTGTTTAGTGCTTGTTCTGCTACATAGTCTGCAAGTGCAGAAACGAGCGGATGAGTTCGGTGGATATAAATAGCCCCCATTGATGGGGGTTGTGTGAATTTGATTTTTGAGGTTTGCTTGAAGCCAATTTCATTGAGACGATCTTGGAGTTGTTTCGGTAGATATTGGACGGGGAATTGGAAATAATCAGTTCGGGTATAAAGTGGTGCTCCAAGATGATCTGCCGCTAACCGAACAAACCGTTCAACATCTTTCTGTCCACCAAGCACAGATGTCGTCTTTTCCCATTCAGGAAACACATCCTCTGGGGTTAGGCTTTGCTGCGCAAAAATGGTACGAGACATTTTCTGCTTCACACTCTCCCAGTCACCATCTAGTTCAGATTCTGTATCCCCAAAGTCCAAGGACAACTGAGTGCCGATAGCTCCACTTTGAAAAAGCGCATACCGCATCACCGTGTCCAAGAGTTTCTCATTATCGGCGGGTAACGGAACATGGACACCAAGTTCTTTTCGGATTTGATCTGCTTTTCGAAGGATGACTCGAATGATCGCCCCGTCAATAGGATTATTCTTTCCATACAGCATGAGAGTCCGAACTATTTTGGATGCCTGACCAAATCGGTCTACACGACCGTCACGTTGCTCATGGCGTGTTGGATTCCATGCTAAGTCATAATGAATGACAGCGTTGAAATAGTCCTGAAGATTGATTCCCTCAGACAGACAGTCGGTCGCCACAAGAACAGGTATAATAATATCGGGAAGATCTTGAAGTTTTCCAATTTCCTCTTCACGCTGGCTAGGACTAAGTTCTCCCGTTATCACCATCACATGAGATGTTTTCTTCGGTAGAGCGCTGTATAACTGATCCTGAACATAATGTGCAGTAGCAATGTAGCGGCAGAACACCACTGGTTTGAATCCATCTCGTATAAGAGCTCTGACCTCCCGAATGAGTGCCTTTAACTTGGGATCGTTTTTCGGCCCGTACAATCCTTTAGCCCGCGTGATGAGCTGTTTCAGAGACGAGGAATTCTCTACAACTTCAATTGTACCTGAAGGAATACTTTCCGAAGATGTCAGAGCATCTTCAATTTCATCCACGACAGTTTCGCGGACACTTCGATCAAGGTTAGCAAGTATTTCTTTCTCTGTCTCCCCTGCTGCGGACCGAAGTTGAGTGGTCAGAGACATCTGCGCTGCCGCTGGACTGGATGAAATACAACGCAGGAGTGCAAGCACCGCCCACCAAGACATACGCTGCTGGAGTTGTGTTCCGCCTTCAGCACGCTTAACCATAGTTCTAGCGTAGCCAAGAACATCATTGAATAGTTGTCCCCATTCTCCAGTTAGTATATAATGTCTTTCCTTATTCTCTCGGATTGGGAACCCTGTATGATCTTCCCATTCTTTGATATCACCTCGGCGCCGCTGCACAAAATGAAGAGAAAGTTCGTCGCGCAAGACCTTTCGCTCATCTCCCTTTGGCATATCCATTAATTTGAAAAATTTTGGATTCAACAGGCCAAGTAGATTATGGAATGCTACATCGTCACCAGAGTGTGGCGTTGCGGTGAGGAGTAATATATTCCTCGGTGGATCACTTTGGGCAAGTAGCTTGAGAAGTTTCTGACGGAGGTGGAGAGTATTTGAATTCCCATGTACACAGGTATGCGCTTCGTCAACAACAACAAACTCTGGACATGTACGGATGAAATCGTCGCGGCGGCGGCTTGATTTAATGTAATCAAGCGAAACGACCGTGCAAGGGTATGCCTCAAATACCGATTCATCCGGCCGCAAACCTCGCTCCAAACGGGCCGCAGTACCAGTTCGGATTACCTCAATTTCAAAATTGAACTTCTCGGAAAGTTCACGCTGCCACTGATCACAAAGATGTGGCGGGCATATGACTACCATTCGCCTGATCTCACCACGATCAAAAAGTTCTCGTGCAATTAGGCCTGCTTCAATCGTCTTACCAATCCCGACATCGTCGGCAATCAGCAACCTGACAGGAAACAATTTTAGGGCCATGAGCAGAGGCACGAGTTGATATGTACGTGGCTCGAAATTTAGGTGTCCAAAACTCCTGAATGGGCCTGCGCCAGCACGTAACTTGAGACGAAGTGCATCCCGGAGCAGTTGAGATGCTTCTCGAGACCCAGATTTACTGGGGTCAGGAAGTTCAAATGTAGCCGAAACGGGTGGTTTGGGTTCCAGCGGTAGGTAGATAAGGGTTGCGTCATCATCTGATCCTCCAAGAGGGCGCAATTTGAGCAAATCATCACGAGGCTCCGGTAGAACAACCCACTCACGGCCCCGCAACTTGACGAGATTCCCCGGCTTAAATGATACTGCTTCCATTATTGGATTTCATTACTCTGCGATTTCTGTCCAAACACCCATACAAATTCGTCAATCGTTTTCTCCCAAGCGTCCCTGTCTCTAGTGAAGCGAATCACCGTATACCCTCTAGCAGTCAGGCGTTGGGTAATCGCCTCGTCTATGCTCTTTTGTATGGTCTGTTCGTGATGTGGACCATCTATATAGATGAGAGTCTGCATCTTGGTGTAGGCAAAATCAGGGCGAGTTTCATAATCTTTGAGATATAACTGGGCTTTGTCTGGCAGTTGATAGCCATTCGTACTCAAGAATTTCAGCCATTGCCGTTCCAGTGATGACGATGAAGCATTGAGCAATTCCTCCAGACTGTCCCCTTGTCTGGCTTTATTCTTTGAATCTTTTTGCGAGCTACGTGTCAGTCTACAAAGTAAATTGAGCAGATTTTCATCTCGCCGGTCAATCTTCTCATGGTCCAGTTGGTTGTAATAACTCAATAGGCAGCGGTAGCAACCAGCTTCGCACTCCTCTTCAAGATTGTTGAGATCATGTACTCCATCCCAGTTCCCTGATTTGGATTCGTAGTGGCAGATTTCGAGTGCTCTACAGATGACCTGTCGAAATGCGTCAGGATTACTGACTAAACGTGTAAGAACCCCTGCTCCTCCTTCGGCCGCCTCGTAAAAGAGGATGGCGTTACGGTTTTCTCGATCTGGTAAGGGTTCCACGGCAAGTTCGGACTCTTCAAGTTGAAATTCCTGTTCGATTCCTCTCTTAATGGCATATTGCAGGGATACCATAACCTCTGTGGTCAAATCAATCACTGGACGGAGTAAGAGAACATTTCGTGTATCTCTTACAAATGGTGTGATACGTTGAGTTTGTTCACCTTCCGAAATATCATCAGTTACCTCAGTTTTCTCTTTTGATCTCCCTTCCCATACCCCGGTGCTGGGATTAACATCGAAACCATAAATTGTTTTTTCTTTGCGCCTCCGCCAGCCGAGATTGATACGCCAGAGTGTGGTAGATGGGGCATATTGCAACTCCAGTAGGGAATCGTTGCCCTCCTCAATAATTATTCCCGTGCTCCTATTACGACCATTCTCCTCGCTAAAGCGAAGGGTTGTAATCATTTCGTATCCTTGACGGCGGCGTTCCTCTTCGTCCGAGGTAATGCGTCTCGCCCGTCGGGTTGACACTTGTTCAATACGATAGAGATTCTGTATCCTTCGCCCTCCTTCAAGTAATTCATCGCAATTAGAACACCGATCCTCGCCCTGATCTCCAAAGTGACCATAGCCACAAACTGAGCAAATCCGTGTAACCTGCGTCGGAAGACTTTCTGATATGGTATCTCCAGTATCATCACGCGGTGCCAATATTGCGCGTTGCACACGATAGGTACTCCCTTCGTGGTATATGATTGAGTGCGGACCAAATTCGGAGAGACCGAGAAACCGGGGTCTACTTAGAAATGAATCCCTGCCAATTCTATTGTGCCGCCCAGGAATATATGCCATAAGCGGTAGTCGAGGGAAATTATATCCCGGCAAAAAACCCTCAGCCGCGAGATAACGGTAAGTGTAAAAGTCGGAATTAAATGTCGCTCTTTCACCGAGAAGAAGTTTTTGCTGAGTGAAAGCCTCGTCGTATCGGTTCTTTGCTTTCTGACGATCTTGGTCAGTTGCGGCAGCACTGTTAATGATCTTATTCGCGCTTTTTATTTGCTCTGATGTTGCATGGAAAAGTGAGCGCCAGCGATCAAACGCTTCGTCAAGGCGGTTTGCTGCCGCGTTTACAGCACTATCAAGCCAAGTGTCGGTATACCACGGAGCGGTCTGCTCAGGTAAGTCACTTGCAAGTGTTTGAAGTATGCGCCGTGCGCGTTCTTTTGTTCTGCCAACTACCCCAGGAGCGCGGATGTCATGTGTAATCTCTCCATATAACGGCAACGTTTCACCCTTCGCACGATCAATAACCTTGTGCACAGAGTGTCCAAGTTTAACACATGTCTCAGCGAGCCAGACTGCCTGCAAGTGACTCCGAACCAGGTCCTCGTTGGCTAAATCAATACTGGGAGGCGTAACGATTCCAGCTACCATACGTGTTGGATCAGAGAAAAAATATTGATCATGCGGGGATTGAGCAGCACAATAGGTTACAACCAGTGCAGGCTGACCGCTACGCCCTGCACGACCACTGCGCTGTGCATAGTTCGCAGGGGTTGGGGGAACATTCCGCATATAGACCGTATTGAGCGAGGCAATATCAACCCCCAATTCCATTGTAGGCGAACAAAATAAAATGGGAAGTCCTTTAGGTTCAGGTTTCCCGTTAATGGTACATTCCTTGGCAAGTCCTCTGCGGAAACGGGCCTCACGTTCTTCCCGTTGGTCGGAATCTACCTGGGCAGTGTGTTCATGTGCTTTAAGGCGATGGAGTAGACGGTCAGGATTTTGAAAAGAATCGGCTACATTTTTATACAAGTCACGAAAAAACTCATTGGAAGAACCTTGTTCCTCCTCCTTTGCCAAGCGCCATTCCAGTACAGAACTATTAATGACATAGCCTATACGGTCACCGTCTAACTTTCTGCTGTCTACATAGCCATAGGTTGTCAGTACAGACAGGAGATCATCTATGATTCGATTATAGGCAGCCTCATTAAATTTATCTGGATAGTTAGGATTCTCGAGCCCCCAGATTGCTTGGGACTTGATCTTTTGGCCAAATGCAGAACGATAGGAGATGTGAAGGTTCTCATTCTGTCGAATTCCATGTTTGCGTGGTCTCGGAATCATGCAGGCATACGTATAAAGTTCTTCGTTTGGCAACAGACCCCAAGGCTCAATCAGTTGATTGTAACTACGATTTCGTATTTCTATCTGGCGCTCCGAATCCAAATAAATCGTTTTAATACAGAGTCCCTTCCGCATACGATCAAGGAGTTCGTGAATGATTTCAAGGCGCTGCTTCGGTTCGATGGAGACAAGAAGAGGGTGACATTTCGCCCACTCTTCTTCGTCCCGGCAACATTCTACGAGGTTCTGATACCCGATTTCTAACAGATTCAGTTGCTCAAGATTTGGATTAGTAACACGCCAACCGCGTTGTAGATCATAATAGAGTCGGTATCCCAGAACGTCTCGGAGGGCTTTACGTGTATTTTCCTCCCTGATGCCTTTAGCATTGGGATTATTGGCATAATCCGAAGGATGCAGATTTAGATGGTCAAAAACTCTCTGTGTTAATATATCGTCTGTGAGCAATTTATTCTCTTCATTCCGGATTGCTGCAAGTAGTGCTCCCCGAAACATAAGAACTTGAACAAAGTCGTTAAAATGTCCTGCCTGAAGACTTGCGTCCTGTCGGTTATCTGTAAAAGCAAGCAGTTTCTTGGTTTCCTCATCAAGATCGGTTCCGATGAGGTACTTCAGCGAGGATAATGTTAATATCGTTGTTGCTGAACTTCGGCCCTCGCTTGAGAGTCCAGAAAGTGCGGTCAATTCACTCCGGACATTTCCATCATAGTAGGCATCACAATCTGGATGCAGACAGAACCGAAATGATTTTCGAATAAACCATCCCGGTAACCCCGAATCAACTACCCGTCCCTTAGTATCTACATGAATTTCAATAGGACTGTAGCGTCTATAATTGGATTTCAATTGAGATCTTCCTGCACGAAATTCCAGCCAATTTTCGGGATAGCTTTTTACCACATCCGCAGGATTAAAAATCCCTGCACGATCAGGCATAAGGAAACCATGAACCATTACAGGATCTTCATTTATGCGCTCATTTAGTTCACGAGGATTGAATGCTTCTGGTTTTTCCCCGGTACATTTTGCCCATACGGGAATATATTCCTGTCCACAGGCTCTACAAAAACTTAAGGGATACAACCGTCGATCACGATCCCCGGGCTTGAACTGCTGGCCTTCAAGAGTAATGTATCGCTCATTCGGTGCTTCAAGTGTGGTATAAACACTCCAAGCTCCACTAATGAACTGGTGAAGTCGGAATGCAAAAAAGTTCTGACCTTTTTCATTTTGGCATTGATGCGCCATCAGCAAGAAACTGGTTAGATACTCTTTACAACGTTCGTCGGTGAACCCGCTATCATCCGCAAGCCTCTCCGCGGCTTTATGAATACTCAGGGGTTTGGATATCCTGATAAGTTCTCCCTCCCTCTCTTCCAAGCCGAGGTTATATTCAACCCAGGCTGCTATGGGATGCTTAGATAGCGTCTCGTAGACGGGATTAACAGGTACCCCCTGTTCAATTGCCTCACGTAGAATGAATCCATCTCTGGGCGCATCACTATCCGTAACTGGACGGAGCGTTTCCGAGACGACGTTTTGTGGATGAACACTAACCCCGAAGAGTCGACTTGCAACTTCAGCAACTATTTTGCTACGGTCTCCCAATGATCCCTCGGAGGCCATGGTTGCAGATGTCCCAATACAGATGAGATGTTCATTGAAGCGTTCTCGCACGCGACGAATGAGCATCGCAACATCGGCTCCTTGCCTACCTCGATAGGTATGCAGTTCGTCAAGTACCAAAAACCGAAGACCATCTGCATGTCTTCGGACGGCCTTATCAGTTTCTTGGAACCTTGTCATGATCAATTCAAGCATGACGTAATTCGTAAGAAGAATGTCCGGCGGATTTTTAGAAATCCGCTGTCGATCTTCCTCTGACTCCTGCCCGGTGTAGCGGGCAAAACTAACTGGCTCGTTTCCCTCACCATAACCAAATCTCAGATACTTTTCCAGTTCTTCAAGCTGGCTGTTGCAGAGAGCATTCATCGGGTAAACGACGATTGCAGTAATTCCTTTGCTCTTGTTGGAATCGGCGGAGCGTTTCCTCCGCAGCACATCGTTGACAATTGGAATAAAGTAGGCCAGCGACTTACCTGAGCCGGTTCCAGTCGTCAGCACATAACTCCGATTCTGTTGTGCAATTTCAATTGCTTCTTTCTGATGCTGGTACAGACGAATAGGCTCACCGGATTTGTTATCTCGATTTTTTATGCGGAAAATTCTTTCACACTCTTCGTCAAGGATTCCATCAGACACGAGCTCCCTGATGTATCCACCTGATGCGAAATTGGGGTTGAGTTGAACGAGCGGTGCAGGCCAATAATGCTCTTTGGTATAGTTTTCGTTAACCTTTTCCGAAATATCTGTCGCTCGAATCTTGGTGAAGCTCCGGGAAAATTGTCCATACTCGGAAATAA
Source organism: Rhodothermales bacterium (assembly GCA_022821875.1). Classification (GTDB taxonomy): domain Bacteria; phylum Bacteroidota; class Rhodothermia; order Rhodothermales; family Bin80; genus Bin80. The sequence continues at coordinate 22,048 of JAJECV010000028.1, read as the reverse complement.
TCTCTTCCCGAAAAGCAAATACGTCCATAGCCTTTGAGTTTATGTCTATACACATGGTTAAGCGAAAAGATAATGAACCGGAGGGCTTTCAACAAATAGCGATTTGAAATTTCGTATCCGAAGATGTTCTTGCAAAACTAATAATCCAGGCTAAAAAGTGCTCCTGGGTGCACTCGGGTGAACAAAAACCATCAAGATCAAGGGTTTTGCAAGAGGCTCCGAATTCAAATCTATGTGGGATTCTCAGACGAATACCCATCACCGCTTATGTATATGGCACCGTATGTGCTCCCGCCGGAAAATTTATTTCCGGGATTTTTTGCAGGAGACGACAATCAATCATTAAAGCAAAACGAAATTTCCCGATAGGTGCTATCTTAGTATCACTCCTCGTTTCAGCCCATCATCATTCTGAACTATGTTCAGTCTCCAGTCCAAGATTGCCATTGTAACCGGCGGTGCCAAGGAGATCGGAGAAGCAACCTGCCATTCATTTGCACAGCAGGGCGCAATGGTGCGCCTGATTGATATTGACATACCAAACGCGCTCAGAGTTGCCAGCGCAATCGGTGCCTGCGGTCAGGCGCACAACTGTGATGTTACGGCCCCGGATGCTGTAACCCACACCATAGATGAGATCGCACGTAATCACGACAGGTTGGATATCCTCGTAAACAATGCCGGTGCAGGTCACATTGGCAAACTTGATGCGACCACGGAGAAGGATCTGGACAGCATGTATACGATCAACGTTCGGAGCGTATACTTCTGTACGCGTGCCGCTTTACCCCACATGAAAAAATCAGGCGGGGGAAGTATTATCAATCTTTCCTCCATTGTATCCACCGTCGGGATCCCTGACCGGTTTGCATACTCTGCAAGCAAAGGTGCTGTCGCCGCCATGACCCGCAGCATTGCGGTAGACTACCTGGAAGACGGGATCCGCTGTAATAGTGTTGCTCCTGCACGCGTACATACTCCGTTTGTGGATGCCTATCTTGAGAAATACTATCCCGATGCCCAAAATGAAATGTTCAGCCAACTATCCAGGGTCCAGCCCCTGGGGCGCATGGCTACACCTGAAGAAGTTGCCGCACTGATCTGTTATCTTGCATCGGATGAAAATGCATTTCTGACCGGCGCTTCCCTCCCCATGGACGGCGGTGCCTTTACCTTACAACCCTAAGACTACTGTACTGTGAAACTCATTCGTATTGGCCCTGACGGCCAGGAAAAACCCGGACTGCTTCTGAATGACGGCCGGCGTATTGATGCCAGCCTCGTCACCGATGACTACAATGAACATTTTTTCGAACAGGGCGGGCTTGCAAAATTGCAGGCATGGATCGACACCGGTGTATTGAAGGATGAATTAGATCCTAATGCGCGGATGGGGCCTCCTATTGCGCGTCCATCGAAGATCGTTTGCGTGGGACTGAATTATGCGCTGCACGCCAAGGAGAGCGGGATGAAGCCCCCTGCTGAACCGGTCCTGTTTTTCAAGGCCAGCTCCGCTATCTGCGGACCTTATGATGATCTCATTATCCCCGGTGACAAGACCGACTGGGAAGTTGAATTAGCCGTAGTCATTGCAAAACGCACCCGCTGCATCACTCCCGAAGATGCCCTCGATTCCATTGCAGGCTATGTGCTGCACAACGACTACAGCGAGCGTGAAAGCCAGTTAGAACGTGGCGGGCAATGGGTTAAGAGGAAGAGTTACGACACCTTCGCCCCCCTTGGACCATTCCTTGCAACCGCTGATGAAATACCCGACCCTAATAACCGCAAGCTATGGCTGTCGGTCAATGGAACGACGCTGCAAAACAGCACGACTTCCGATTTTATTTTTGACGTATGGGAGGTCATCAGTTATACCAGCCAATTCATGACACTTCTGCCGGGAGATGTAATTTCTACAGGTACACCTGCAGGTGTTGGTCTAGGGCTGAATCCACAGAGATACCTGAAACCGGGCGATATTATCGAATTGGGGATTGACGGGCTTGGCGAGGCACGCCAAGTTGCCCGCGCACGCCATTCATAAGTGCGATGCTCACGCTATGATAAAACGGATCTATGCCCACTATTCCAGACGGAGATAACCGATCTCTGCGATATCCTCCCCCCTCACCGTGTATTACGAACATAGATCCATAATCTGAACTATGCGTGCACTTGTCTACACCGGGGCGTTTCATATCGGCCTGCAACGTGTACCGGATCCAAAGCCACTGCCTCACGAGGTGATTGTACAGGTAGACTCGGTTGGGATTTGCGGGTCTGATGTACACGGATATACGGGCATGACCGGCCGCCGCCTCCCCCCGCTCATTATGGGACATGAGGCCGCTGGCCGAGTTGCAAAATCTTCAAATGGATTTTCTGCCGGCGAAGAGGTTTGTTTTGACTCTACGATTGGATGCAACCGATGCCCCGACTGTGCTTCCGATCAGGTAAACCGCTGTCCTGAACGCACCGTATTCGGTGTAAGTACGCTACGGTTTCGGCGTGATGGTGCCATGGCAGATTTTGTCCGTGTGCCTGCCCATGTGCTCAGACGGATTCCCGCCGGATTGCCCCTCAACGTTGCAGCCCTGTTTGAGCCACTTGCGGTTGGACTGCATGCCGTTCAGAGAGGCGGCACCATTCAAAACAGCAGGGTGCTGATTGTTGGTGCCGGGATGATCGGACTGAGCATCCTCCTCGCTGTACAATTACAAAAACCAGCTGAACTGATCGTCATCGAGCCCCACGAGAACCGAAAGAATATGGCCCTGCAACTGGGCGCTGACCGGGTACTTGATCCTGATGAATCTGGACAAATCCTGGATGCAGACATCACTTTTGAGGCCGTAGGTGCTGCCTCAACTGTTGCAGAAGCCATTTACCATACAAAATCAGGTGGCCGTGTTGTGCTTGTGGGAAATACCGCCCAAAGCCCGCCGGTTGACATTCAACGCGTGGTTGCAAAGGAACTGACGTTGACCGGCACGTATGCCAGTGCCGGGGAGTACGACAAAATCATTGACCTTGTCGCCCGAAAAAAACTGGATCCATCTCCGCTGATCAGTGCGACTCTGCCGCTTGAAGACGGCCCGGAGGCCTTTGCCCGGCTACATCAACAGTCGGAATCAGATTGGATTAAAGTGATTCTGCATACCTGAGTGTATTTTTCATTCTGCTTCAATATTCACATTAACCATTCGATCACCTTACATCAAATTTTGCTGAGACAGCAGTTCCTCCGTGCTGTAAGCAAGATGTATCCTTCTCCTCCAGGAATTTTCCAGATATCGAGAGACGGTATTCTTGTTGCCCGATAGCACTTATGAGGATATCATGGATAGACATTCACCATTTTGCATCACCTCATAGCACTGATCTAAGGCAGTGCACGTACGAATGAATGCATCCGGAGAAGCCGTATTGAAGGTGAACATGTCGTAATGACATGGAATTGCAAGCTGCGCTTCAATATCCTTTGCGAACTGTGCTGCCTCCCTCCCCGTCATATTGCCTGCAACCCTGCGGCATGGATCATACCCGTTAATGGGTAATATTGCGACATCTATCTTCCACGGCTTGACGCGCTCAATGATGCCGTCATAGAGCATTGTATCTCCACTGTGATAGACGTTCCAGTCTCCAAACGAAATGATATATCCCATGAACCGATGCTGTCCAAGTTCATCCGTCTCCAAATTCTCATGAGCAGAGGGGATCCCAATAAACTCAAATTCTCCCACCTTACACTGAGAGCCATCGGTCATCCCTATTGGCCAGTCGGGATCACATTGCAGCCGATTCGCAACGAATGCGCGATTTGCCTCCGGGATAATCATCGCTAAATTTGGATTCGCCTGTATGAGCGGCCGGAGTGTCTCCCCATCCAGGTGATCGGTATGGTTGTGACTGGAAGTAACGACATTTACAAAATCAAGGAATTCCGGGGCGAGAACCCGTTCCGTCATGCGGATATGCGGCTTATCCGTGTTGGCGTATTTTTTGGTCAGCGAATCTGACAGGTACGGATCCAGCAGGCAGTACTGATCCTCCCACTTGATCAAAAACCCGCTCTGGCCAAGCCACCAGATGCGCCAGTGCCATTCCCCTTCGGTGCAATTAAGAATATCGGCCAGAAGCACCTCGTCTTTCTGTACCGGCTTAATCAGTTTCATCTACGAATCGCTGTGTGACTTCCCCGGAAGCGGGATCTTTCAGAATCAGTTTCACCTTGCCATCCGGCAGCCGCTCCCGCTTAACCAGTTCCAGTCCATCGACCGCCTCTTTGAGCCCCTGGATCCGTGCAACATTCGTACGCCCACGCCAGTCCTCTAATTCAATCGGTTCCCATTTTTTGGACTTCGCAGAACGGTAACATGCATCAATGACCGCATTCACGACGTACCCGTCATAAAAGGTCTCCACCGGATCACGCCCTTCGTCCATCGCATCAAACATGTCGGTGAACATGTCCGTATATCCCAGTTCATGTGCTTCATCCCCCACCGGGAATAACCACCCGGATTCCTGCTCCGCTTTCTCTGCCACATAGCCCCCTGCGCCGCTGGAGAACATTTCGAAGCCGGTTCGCAGAAAATGATTGAGCCAGATCGTCCCCTCTGTTCCGGCGACCTCATCCCGCAGATCCATCCCCCCTCGAAATGACCAGCTCACCTCAAACTGTCCGACCGCGCCATTCTCAAAGCGAATCATCGCAATACCGTTATCTTCTGCCTTAATGGGATGTACGAGGGTATCGGCCCAGCAACTCACCTCTACGGGGCGAATATCTTTCCCGATAAAACTGCGAATAATCTCGATGCAGTGACAGCCCAGATCAATAATTGCGCCACCGCCAGCCTGCTCTACATCCCAGAACCAGCTGCTATGCGGCCCACTATGCGTCTCACGTGAGCGTGTCCAGAGTATTTCCCCTAGTGCACCACTTCGAACCGATGCCAATGCTTTGAGTGTTTTGGGTGTATAGACAAGATCCTCCAGATATCCCGCAAAGATCCCGCTTGACTCCACGATATCCAGGATGCGCTTTGCTTCTGCGGCAGTACGCGCCAGAGGTTTGGTGCAGAGCACTGCCTTATTTGCCTCTGCACAGAGCCGGATCGCTTTCTCATGCAGGTGATTCGGCAGGCCGATCACCACAACATCACTGGATGGATGCTGAATCGCTCCGGCCATATCTGTTACGGCATGCTCAATCCCCCATTTTTCGGCAAACTTCTGAACACGGCTCGCGTCGCGTGAATACACGCAACGAACACGGTCACGCCCCCGCTGCCCGTGGAGTGTCATTGTATAGAACAGGCTGATCAGGCCGGTTCCCAGCATTGTTACATTGTGTTTTTGTGTCATTTTTGATTCAGTCTTCGTTAAACCTATGATTGCACGTTCAAAAACTGCATCCCAAATTCTTCGACGCTACTCATTCGCGGATGCCCATTCCGCGGCCGAATGACAAAACGTTCCTTCTTGATTTTACAGCCAACCTCCACTATAGGGCATCCCTGACCGTTTTGATGCGAAAGTATTCCGAATCCGATAGAGGACCTCTGAGGAAAGACTCCTCTGCTTTCGCATGACCTGCACGCAATCAGCAAGGTTTTTAAGAGCTTGCTGCATTCTACCATTGTAGCAGTAGGGGGTATTTGGAATTTCCATCGTATCCATACGCATTTACAATTGGTTCAACTTTGAGAGAATTCATCCGTATCCCCGGTTCTTCGTAATTTACAGTATCCGCTCATCTTGCGTGCCATTGAGTTATAGCCGAATCACCATTTAAGATACAATCAAAATGAATCCTGCCCAAGCCTACCTGAATGAAGCCGGCGGTGTACTGGAACGAATCCGCGATACCCAAATGGATGCGTTGGAAAACGCAGCGGATATCTGCACACAAAGCATTGCTGAAGGTGGCCTGGTGCATCTCTTTGGATCTGGTCATTCGCGCATGGGGGTGGAGGAAGTATTTCCCCGCTATGGCAGTTTTCCGGGATTTCATCCTATTGTGGAACTCTCCCTCACCTATCATAATCAGGTGGTCGGAGCCAATGGCCAACGCCAGGCGATTTTTCTTGAACGAGTGGAAGGCCTCGGGAAAACCATCCTTCGTAACTTCATCCTTGCACCCCCGGACAGTTTTATCGTGTTCTCCAATAGCGGTGTCAACGAGGTTGTCGTCGAGGTGGCATTGGAAGCCAAAGCCCGAAATCTGCCCCTCATTGCAGTCGTCTCCGAAGCACACTGCAATGCTTCCAGTTGCCGGCACAGCAGCGGAAGACGCCTCACGGATCTGGCGGATGTCATTCTCGATAATTGCGTGCCTGCAGGAGATGCCATGGTTCGTGTAGCGGGACATCCGGACCTCATCGGACCAGGATCTACCGTTGGAGTGGCACTCCTGGTGAACAGCCTCAAATGCCTCGTTGCGGCAAAGCTTACCGACCTTGGGATGCCGCCGATTGTCCTGACGAGCAGTTATCATATCGGCAGCGAGGCATCTGCAGCCCGGTTCGACGCGTGCTTTGATGACTACCGTGCGCGGGTCCGACGGGTTTACGGTGCTACCGAAGGACAATCAGCGGCTTCGTCTCCCTGAAGACCGTAGCTGCAAATCCGTCCACCAGAATCCGGTACAGATAAACGCCACCCGATAAGGTGGATGCATCCAGGGTCGTAACATACCATTCCCCGGACTCCCTGTGCTGATTTTCACCGGCCAGCACCATTCTGCCTGCAAGGTCAAAAACCTCTATCGAAACAACCCCTGATTCGCCTGCAAGAAAATATCTGATCGTGGTCTCACTGGAGGTTGGATTCGGGAAAGACTGCGCCAGAACACTTGTGGGTTCAGTCTCCACAGAAATTTCTGCGATTGCCAGCCGCTGCCGCTGACCACTGCGGTTTAGGGCCACAAGTTCATAAACGTGCCGCCCCACACTGGGAACATCAATCGTATTCCCGTCAACCGCCCCCTCCCCTTTGGTAATTTCCACCGGAATTTCATCTTTTTCACGCCGCTGCACGACAAATTCGTCAATGCCGTAATCTGCGGTAAATTCCCATTGGAGTCCGACAACTCCCGACTGATTCAGTCGGGCGCTGATGGTTCCGCCTCCCAATAGATTGTTCCCCGTCAAAAGCAGATCTTCCACTTTCGACATGAAATCTGAAAGCATCCGATAATTATTATCTCCCGGGCATGATGTACTGCCAAAATCACGATGTCCCCGCATGTCCTCTGGAGATAGACCATAACGCTCCGACATAAACCCAAACGTCACCACCAGTGAATCAATGGCCGGAAGAGTCATTGCATTCCGGCACCTCGCACCCTCTGGAGGATGATAACATCCCATCAGGGAAATTCCAATATTCCCCGTATTGGCTCCCCCGGCATGGGCACCTTGTACCAAACGAGGTCCCTGATCAAAAGGAGCTGACTCATTCAAAAACGGGCGCCCCTGATAGAGACGTCCTTCCTGGTCCATCAGAAACTGATATCCAATATCACTCCAGCCCCGGCCGTTCTGATGGAAGGCCTGGATCCGGCGGACCTGCTCCAACCCCTCTGCCAGTGTCGTTGCTGCAAATCCTGCAGTATGATGCAGGGTCATATAATCATAGCTTGGCCGGTTCAATGGGATCGGGGTGCCCCGGAAGGGCTGTGCCCCCCATTCCGTCCGCCGGCGAATGCGAGGGGCACGAATCACAAAATCCTCTTTTCCGCCAACATCCCGGAATGACTGACCGACTTCATACTCATCATCCAGGCGATGATCAAAGACACCTGCACTCAACAGATGCAGTTTATCGGAGGAATCCACTTCAAAACGAAGCTCAAACCGTAACGCCTCAAGAACCTGCTCCCCCCGATACGCCGCCAGAAACGCAGTATCCGTTGCACTGCGGACAATGTAAAGCGACTGCCATTCACCCCAATCTTCCTGCTCAAAAAAACGAACCGAACCCGAGAGGGAATCACCCGCCGAAAAGCCCTGTAGTGCAATGCCGGTAAATTCGGTCGCAAGATCCTCACTGATCAGGCTCACGGTGGAGATCTTGCCCGTAGAAATCGTCGCAGATGACAGAAGTTCAACCTCGGCGTGAATCACATCATGCAGAAGCTGTGCCCGGGTGGTTGTGAAAGGGAACAACAAAAAAAGACCAAGAAACCATGACCTCATTAATCCTAAAAGGAGAGGTTGAAGGTAAACCAGTGGGTTTGGGTCAGGCGGCCAAAATCAGCATACGCATAATCAAATCTTGCTGCCAGATCACGATGGATCCGAACCATAAGGCTGCCGCCGGCGGTCAAACCCTGTTCAGTATCCGGCTCAAACAGATTCCGGTATCCCGCCCGGAATGCAATGAGGTCCCGAAAACTATACTCTGCCCCCGCATTCACATATTCCGCATTATCATTCGGATGCGCCGCATCGGTTGTAACAAGGATACGGTGGGTTCCGGTATCCATCGCATCCCAGGCTACCCCTACCCGAAAAATGAGAGGCATCGAAAATCCGTCCATGCGATACTGAGCATTCACGATTTCAGCGGTTCCTTGCGTATTTGGACTCGGATCTTCACTAAACAGGATATCCCGTCCATCCATTCGCATTTTTGGGCCGAGGTTTGACATACTTGCCCCCAGACGAAGGCGTTCAAATGGTGTGGTAAACAAGGTCCCTACGTCAAAGGCGATGGCTGATGCCTTGCTGTGCCAGATGCGTTCCTGAACAAATTTTAAACTCCCGCCAATCGAAAACTGATCACTGAGATTTCGAGCATAGGTGAGTTGAAGTGCAAAACTCAGCGTATTGAACTGTTCGCCGGTCCCCTCCGGCTGCATTTCTGTACGGACCGCCATATCTCCACTATCCACCATCAGCAGGGAGAGGCCAATAGACCCGACAGGCTCCACTGCCGTCCCGAACGCGACAAAATTGTAATTGATATCTGCCAGATACTGCGTATTGCTCAACTGCAGGTGACTCCCGGAAAGCCGGGCAAATCCCGCAGGATTCCAGTATACCGCACTCATGTCACTCGCTTCTGCCACATACGCACCGCCAAACGAGATGGCCCGGGCACCTGCGCCTAATTTCAGAAACTGAGCCGCCGTCGTTCCGACACGGGTAATCGTTCCTTCTTCAAGCGAAGCAGGATCCTCCTGCGCCACAACCGGATTGTTGACGGACACCCCCAAAAGCACAATAAGTAACCAAACCGGCTTTCTCATAAATACTCTACTTGATTACAGCAAATTTTCCAATGTGCGATCCTTCGGGGCTATCCACATGGAAGATGTAGAGTCCGTACGCCAGATTCATGTTGTCCTTGGTTCGCATATCCCAGAATACTTTCCCATCATCCAGGGTAGAGTCATGGTACAGTGTCTCCACCAGTTCGCCTGCCAGAGTATAGATACGTATGGTGCACTGTTTCGGCACATTCGCAAAATAAAGCCGCCGCATGCCCCTTTCTGTACGGGAGGCTGGATTGCGCGGCTCAAATACGGTCGTTGCAACGTAGGGATTCGGAACCACATAAATATCCTGCAGCTCCTGCGCCGCCAGAGTTTCATCGGTCGCCGAGGCGACCGTACGGAACGTGTACTGATCGGACTCCGCAAATGGCTTTCGGGTCGCGACAAAAAGCACATCCCCGTCCTTCGGAACTGTGCCAATATCATCCATACGCACCTCCCAGGTCGCGGTCAATACGCCGTCAATCTGTTCAAGAAACACAATCCGCTCACTCACATCCCATTTCCCATTGCGATTGACATCCGGAACGAATACCTGAACAGGAAGATTGGCCTGGGTCACATTCACCACCTCAAACGGAATCGGGATATTATTATTAAAACCAGTCCCGACCGGGGAGTCTGCAAACCTGACTTCATAATCAAAGGGCTGGATCATGCGCCGGGGCCCGGTGCTTGCCCGCTGAAACTGGTAGGGAATATCAACGCCGCCACCGGCCCATCCAGAGGCTTCCAAGTCAAACTCCAGCGGATCTTCCTGTACAAAAATATGAAGCCCTTCAAACACAATATTCGCTTCTTCGCTCTGCATATGTCTGCTTTCAGAAACTGGCGCGTACTGAAAGGATGCCGTCAACTCTTCTCCGGCACCTACCCCGGCGCTCTCATTAATCACAATCGTTCCCAGACGGCCATTCACACTGAAATCAGTATCTCTGGACAGTTTTCTGCCGTTCTCAGTCGTAAGTTCGACTGAACTCTCAATAATATTTCGGTACAGAGTCGTCTGACTCTTTCCGGGTGCTGCCCGGATCACTGCCGTGACCGGCCCTTCATTGATCACCGAATATGCAATGCCCGCTTCGGTCTCATCGAACTCAATCCGATAGGACTGATTGTCTCTGACCGCCAGTTCATCCACCACATTGATGACGATAGAACCAGTGGCGTGGCCCCTGCTGTGCGTTAAGCCGGCTGGGTCCAGCGCGGAAGCAGGAACATATCCAGCGACCCGCGGCCCCGGTATGACAGAAATGGTATTCACGTCAAAAATGTAACGATCCGTTGTCGGATCATAGGTGATCGTCTTGCTGGTCTCGCTTGGTGGAATTCCGGTTGCGAAAGCATCCCCCGCATCCCCCGCATATCCACGATCATATGCGGCAACCGAGTAATAATAGGTCTGCCCGTTCACCACATTATTGGAGTCCACAAACGTATGAAATAATCCCGTATCATCTCCAAGGTCATAGTTGACTCCCCGTCCGGGGAATGGAATGGGGCTGGGGCCATTTAATCCGTTATCCAAATCAAACCGGGCATCTACCCCGAGAGTTGTCTTGAGCGGGGTGAACAAAAAATTGCTTCCATTAATATCTGTTATCGTCTGCTGATCAGAGAATTCGTGATCGGTAGATCGATAGATCACATACCCTTCAAAATCATTTTCCCGTGTGAGCGGATCCACCGATGCCTCTGCAACATCATCCCAGTACAGGGTCACCTTCTTATCTCCCGGCACTGCCCGGAGTGTCGGCTTCTGTGGAGGTTTTGCGAAGACATATCCGACATCATAGATCTGCTGGGCGACGTTTGCATTGAGCCGCAAGTCCTGCCGATTTTGGCCAACAATCAGTGCAATAGAAAATCGTTTGGTTGCACCGGCTTTAAGCCGAAAAGACCCTGATCCGTAGAGAAATACATAGTCCCCCGGCGTAGTCGGCACAACATCAAACCGCCCTGGCTGCACAAATCCCCATACCCGATCATCGTTGCTGACCCGATTCCCTGCAAAAGGGGGCGATGCAAAAGAGGTCAGTCCAAATTGATCACTTTCGTCAATGTCCGTGAATTCAAAATTGGGCTCGCCGGGCTTTGTAATATCAAACTGATCGCCCGCAGTCGGTACGCCATCCCCCTCTCCTTCATCCCCTGTTCCTGGAATCCCATCTACCCCAACATCATCCAGAGACGGATCCCAGTCCCCATCATTATCAATCCCATCCGTCCAGGATTCGTCTACAAGCCCATCATCATCATTATCAATCCCATCATCGTCAACTCCCGGGCTTTCCAGAAATTTGTATCCAAAGTATCCCGGTACACGACCGGCAATATCACTGCGGCCGTCATCGTCCCAGGCAAAAACCATATTGAGTTTTTCATCATAGAAAGCCCAGTCATCCGGCCAGTCATTCGGGCCGCCCACATGCGGATCGCCCCACATTCCAAAAATTACTTTCTCGAGATCCTTCTCGCTCTTATTGGTAATCTTGTAGATCAGGAAGATGACATCCTCGGCAAGAGGGTTTGCCCACTGATATAAACGGACTTCCACTTCAAGCCCCAACCCCCGCTTTGTGCTGTCACTGGGAAAGGGCCAATAACTGAACTCACTGTTGTTGTAGTCATTCATAAAGTAGAGCGTCTCCTTATCTGCATTGGAGGCTCCCTGCTGCAGCGCACCAGGCCAAAGGTAACGTTCTGCGGACTCATTATACCAGTCATCCGGCCAGGAATCCGGCTTCCCGTCCAGATCATTATCCTCGTCGTCATTCGTAGGAATCTTGATGGATTGGGGGTTCACAACCTGCAGACCGCCGAAACTGCCCACGGGCTCCGCACAGGAGATCGGCTGCCAGCCCCAGTATGTAGATCCATCCGGGGAGATTTCCCCGCCATTGGATACCAAGCCGTCCGACACGATCCGCATCACATACACCTGGTTCCCATTCTCATCCAGAACGGGCCTGCCGTTATCATCATACAAGGGCGTACTCTGGGGATCTCGGGGCCGCCCGTCTTCCCGATAGGTATCTATGATTTCTGCCGCCACAAGCGGTCCGAACTCATAGCCATAGCCGAGCCCGTTCCATACAATATCCGTGATCGTATTGCCCGGTGCGGAGATGGACCCAAAATTGAAGATCTGCGTGGTGATCCGGTTGCCGTTCAGAATTGCATCCCGACGGTTGGTCAGTCCTTCTTCGCAGTCCTGATTTGCTCCTTTCCGAAAGGGAATCCTGCCGATGTCTGTAAGCCAGGCATTGACCTCATGCTGATCCCAGCCCCGCAAACGCTCGGCTCCGCTTTGCTGTGCATAGACCTGACTTACAGCTAGTGCAAGGCCCAGAATGAAAAAACATCTGTAGTGACAATTCATCAAAAGGATACCGTTAACCCCACGCGTACAAGACGCGGAGAGGAGTACCAGTGTGGACGCGTATTGTACTCTTCCAGTGTTTTGATGCCGGGAAGATGATAATTCGGTTCCCATGTCGCATGAACGTTCCGCTGGCCTGAAAGTGAATACGTTGCACGCCCGGTATCGTTGAAAACAAAGTTTTCGTTCAGACGATCCAGTAAGTTAAATACTTTCACAAAGGTACGGACCGGGATCTCTCCCAGATTGAATTCCTTAAACAGATGTGCATCGATATTAAACTTCGCCGGTTTTCGGCCGCTGCGTGTCGGAAGGTCCACATTCTGATCCAGAATGAAGGGAGAATAGGGATATCCGGTCGCAAACTGGCCGTTAAATGACAGTCCAAGTCTTCGGGAACGAGACAGTGTCACCGTATATGAAATGACATGCCGCTGATCAAAGGTCAGGGGAACCACCTCCAACTCATTCTCACGTCCGGACAGACGATTGAAGAAGAACCGGTTGGCATCATCATCACTTCCTTCTGCAATCTGAAACGTGTAATCCAGCGTGGCAGACAAAAACCCGTTCTGGGATCTACGCTTCGTCAGGGCAACGGTAAGTCCGGTTACGTTCGCATATGCACGGTTCAGATAAATATTGTAAAGATCTTCTCCGGCAATCGTGGAATGGCGCACCAATTGCAGGGCCATATAGTCACGGATATTTTTGAAATACCCCGTGATATGGATCGCCAGCAGGCCGCCCACCTGCTGCTGAACTCCAATCTCGTACTGTACGGTTCGTTCGGGCCGCAAGTTGGAATTGCCGAAGGTTGGCACACTGCCCTTGGGAAATTCGAATTCCGGGTTCACATACAGATTGCGCAGCCCTGGCATTTGTGCAAAGTGTCCGTAGGAAAAATGAATGATTCCACGCTCCGTAATCGGGAAGGAGACCCCGAGGCGGGGAAGCAGTAGATTCTTGACGGTTGCCTCCCCCAACTCTCCCTGCGGATCAAAAAGATCCGGTATATAGGTGCCGTTCGGCTGAAAGCGTTCGAACCGTAATCCCGCATTAATGATGAAATTATCGAATTCCAGTTTATCCTGAGCATATGCGCTGAACTCAAAGACCTTCTGATCGTCATAGCGGTCATGGGAGGGATTGTCCACCGACTCCACCGTGGGTTCCAGATACTGGTTGCCGTCATAGAGTACGACAAAATTCTGCCGACTCAAACTGTGCTGCTGCGCCGCCACTCCAACCTTCACTTCGTGGGTGATGCCATACTGGCGGGTCAGGTCAGCCTTCCCCCGAAGGGATTCGGAGTCTTCATAGATATGGAATTTCTGATTTCCCGCAAATGCAAAGTTGTTCCCGGGAAACCCGGTCACATTCCCCCCGCCAGTGCCCCCAATATCCTTCACATAGCGGGGATCAAGTGGATCTTCGTACAGAAAATTTTCATATGCGGCCTTTGCATAAGAGAACTTCAGGGTATAGAACGTCTGGGGATTCAGGGTGTGCGTAAAGTGTAAACTGTGGTTCTGATTCCGACGCTGATTACTTGCGACTCCATCCGGGTTATAGCGATTCCCGAAACTGAACCCTTTCGCCTTACTGTTATCAATCAGATAGGAGTACTCCACCTGAGTATTGCTGGTTGGTCGGGCCGTTAATTTTGAGAGGATATTAAATCGCTCATTCGGATTCATTGCGACCCGCTCATCGGGGATTTCAAGTCCGGCTCCTCCCACCTCGCTTCCGTCTGGAAGCGTGATGGTACTATCCGAGTAATCCCACCAGGGTTTCCCGTGCATTTCGTAGTACCAGGGGCTGCTGTTGAAATTTGCCGAATCACTCGGCAAATGCTGACGTATTCCATGAAGATGCCCATTATTGTTGTCATACCTTCCTGACACCAGAAATCGCAGGCGGGGGCCTACTGGAACCGGACCACTCAGAGATCCTTCAATCGTCGTGGAATTAAGATCTACGCCTTCCGGCAGGAGGAACAGATCATTATTTCCGGTCAGATAGTCTCCTGCATACGCGGTGACGGACCCTTCGTATTTCTCTCCGCCCTCTTTGGTGACCAGATTGACAACTGCCGACATTGCCTTCCCATATTCCGCATTGAACGCTCCGGAGATCACCGTCAGTTCATCAATGGCATCAATGGCGACCTGGGTATTGACTCCGCCGGTGTTAAACGGGTTGCTTACGGCAAGTCCATCCACCATGTAGGAAATCTCATTGCTTCGGCCGCCGCGCACATGCAACTCTCCGTATACACCGGTAGTAATCCCTGCGGTCGTTGCAAGAATCCCATAAAGACTCTCTACGGGCAACGCTTCAATCTCTTCCGAGATAAAGGTTTTCTTGGAAGCCGTTAGATCCTTCTGGACCAGAGGGCGTTCCGCCTGAACGACCAACTCTTCCCCTTCAATGACGGCCTGATTCAGTTCAATATCAATCCGGGTCGTCTGACCGCTAGTGACCTGAATATCGTTGACGCGCTGACTTTGGTAGCCGATGTAGGAATACACAAGCGTGTACGATCCTGGGCGCAGATTCAGCAATATATAATTGCCGTCCACATCTGTAGTCGTCCCGCGCCCCGTGCCCTCAATCAGAACTGCAACCCCAATGAGCTCCTCCCCTGTGCCGGCATCCTCAATGTGTCCGGCAACTTTCCCCTGCCCTAACGCAGGCATACACCAGAGACAGGTCAAGAGTACAAGCCCCCAAAGTCTGTGCATGTGTATTATCGAAGGTTCACAATACGAACGAGTATTCCAACAAAATCTGTGCATCTTGAACCGAGACCAGATGGAAGGGACAATCTATCCCCTCCATCTGGTCAAGGTCATATTATTTTACAAGGACCATACGCCTTGCATGTCGAAACTGCCCCCACTCCAGCGTATAGATGTACTGACCACTTGCAACGGCCAGCCCACTGTCCCCCAGTCCATTCCATTCCACGGCATGCTTGCCCTGAGCATAGAACTCATCATTAATCAGCGTCCGAACCAGACGCCCTGTCATGTCATAGATCCTGACACTGACCCGCTTGTCCAGTGGAAGCGTAAATGAGAACGTCGTGGACGGGTTGAACGGATTCGGGTAATTTGAATGCAGTTCAAAGTCCGTGGGAGTGATCACTCTATCGTACGAAATACTCGTCGTGAGCCCGTTCCCCGAGAGGACGCGCATAAATATCCGATTCGGATTCGGCTTGGCATCCATCACCGTTCTGGTATACGTTGAATCAGCCGGATTAAACACCTCGTTAATCGTGTAAACACTGTCTGGAACCGCCTGGAATCCCATTGCCACCTCATTATCGCCATCCCCGTCTACATCTCCCAAGTATGCAAATTGATGTGCGGCTCCCCCTGCTCCTTCAGAGTAGGTCGTCATGGTTCCCGCGCTGTCACGATTGACCGTGGTGAAAATCGCTTCGGGATCTAAAGCAGGAAATTCAACATGCCTGACCGAGTAATTGGCAGGATCCTCTACCTCTCCCCCATTAAAGTCTACAATTGTAACCCATCTAGGGGTACCAGCCATCACCTCGCCGTCCACGGAGGAAAGCCCCGGGCCTGTCCCGATCAATTCCGGCATCCCGTCCATATCAATATCGCCGGAAGTAATCCCCCAGCCTATTGAATTCTCAACGATCGGGTAGACTGCATTGTTCATGCTTAAGTCTGCACCCGTCGTATCGGGGGTGTGCCGAATTTCCAGTACATTTTCGCCCGTTTCATAGTTGATAAGTGCAAGGTTTCGTGTATTAAAATCTGGACAGTATACCTCATCATCTTCATTCATGTCCATATCTACAGCCGTGCATCCAAACAGGGAAACCGTATCACCAGGACCTAATTTTGCAAATGCATGATCTCCCGTTGGGCTCACATATGTGTCTGCTCCCGTTACATCAATATTGGAAAAATTTAAATTATTCCACGTCTGCAACACGAGCTCATGGGTCCCATCTCCGTCCAGATCGGCTGGAAGGATTTCGTAGGGACTTCCGCCTCCACGGTTCACGGGATCAAAGTCTTCCGTCGTCCGGCTGCTCCATCTCGCCTCTTGTGTCCATGTCGCAAATCCTGTACCAAGGCCGGTTGCGGTAACGACATACCAGTTATCGAACGTGTTATTCCCATTATTGCCCCAGAGCAATTCCTGGATGCCGTCTCCATCCACATCGGCCATATTGATCTGTTCAGTCCGGAACCGGTTCGGAACTTGGCCATCAAAATCCCAAAATTCCGGGAGTGCGCCAAACGTATTATCTCCTGTTGCTTCCATAGCAGCAAGTCGTGGTTCGGGGATTAGTGCCTTGATCGGATTATCATCGGCAAGTCCATGCCCTACAAAAAGGAATATTTCTCCCATGCCATCACCATCCAGATCCCCTGCTCCAACGCCTCTGGCATTGTTGCTAGTCCCGGTAGTCGGCTCCAATGGCGGAGAAGAATAAATCAATTCCCACATGTCGGTGCCAATGCTCTCAAGCACATGCACACGCCCCCCGCCTGAATAATCGCTGAGGACAACTTCCATTTTTCCGTCACCGTCCAGATCAACCGGCCCGGCGATACTTCTGGCACCGGCTTGAAGACCGGGAAAATAGGCCGGCATACTATAGGGGGTCCCTAGAATCGGGACCGTACCCGAAAATCCCTCCGACTGGCTGGGCGCCCACTCAAAATCAACTTTCTGTGCAACTGCGGGAGCTGCGCAAAAAAGCAGAAGAGAAAGAAGTAGTAAAGTGTTTTTGTACATGTGATTTCGTGCTTTAGTTGTAAATGCTTGGACTGCTGCAGACCATTATTCTGGCCAACCGGCAACCCTGACACTTCAAATATAGGCAATCTTTAGATAATTATGACCAACCCAATCTGAAAATGGGCATTTTAGTGGCTGATTCTTCATATTTCTTGCCCACTACATGCCCTTCAAATGATATTTTGGACACACACAGAGGGATCCTGACCACCATCCCTCCTTGAAATTTGAGGGAATTCCGTTAACTTTCGCCTCATCAGAACGAATTCTTACATAATGCTCAAGACCAGTGTAATCGGTAGTTATGCCGTCCCATCCTGGCTCATCAGTTCAACCGAAGCGATGAGCCGAGGTGAATATGGCCCGCTAGATGTTCAAGAGACGCTCGACGATGCGGTAGATATGGCACTTCGTGATCAGGAAGATGCAGGCATTGATATCGTGAGTGATGGCGAAATGCGCCGTTTCGGCTTCTTTACTGCCGGCTTCTACGGACATCTTGATGGCTTACAGGCCCTTGAACCACTTCGAAAACTGGGATCAGGCGGACACGACCAGCGGGAACGTTATGAAGCTGTCGAACCATTCTCTGCACCGAACGGGCTTGGACTGGTTGATGAATTTCTCTATGCAAGCACACGCACGGAACGCCCCCTCAAGGTTACCTGCCCCGGCCCCTACACACTTGCAGGACGAATCCAGACAGGAGGTATCTATGCAGACCGCATGGCGGTGGCCGCACGTTTTGCCGAAATCATCAATGCTGAGCTCAAAGCCGTTGTAAAAGCCGGTGCCACATTGATTCAATTGGACGAACCCTCTGCGGCAGTTCATAAAAATGTCCCCGACAAATATGTTGAACTCTTCAACCAGTCCGTTGAAGGTGTGGAAGCAGAGATCGGACTTCATCTATGCTTTGGCAACTATATGGGTCGGCCGGTCGCCCATCGTACCTATGCTCCGCTTTTTCCACGCATTCTTAACATTGCGGCAGATGAAATCCATCTGGAATTTGCGAACCGGGAAATGGCGGAACTGGAACTGGCTGGCGAAATTGCCGCCAGCGGTCGGAACGTTGCTGCCGGGGTGATTGATGTTAAAAATTATTTTATTGAGCCCCCTGAAATGGTTGCCGACCGGATCCGCCAGGTCTTGCAGCATGTACCCGCCAATCAGTTAATCCTTGCTCCGGATTGTGGTTTCAGTGAAACTGCACGCTGGGCGGCACGCAAAAAATTGCACGCACTGGTTAGGGGTACGCACTTAGTAAGAAATGAACTGAGCCTGTAGCGGTTTTTTGTTAAATCGTGCAGGGAGGTTTTGGGCGGCATCTCATCCTAAGGTAGAAGCTATTTCCCAGTCAAATTTGGGAAAGTCGACCGATCCGTATTGAAAACAGACTTGATTTAATTCAAAAAATTCGAAATCATTGAAACCACTCCAAAGCTAAAACATATATTTTCATGTTCCCACGGCCTGCCTACAAATTACGTGTTTGTTAACTACCATGTCCAACATAGCGATCCACTCCACTGCCATTTTATCGGGGGATACCACACTTCCAAAAGAAACAACCCTACAATGAATCTCACTTCCGTTCAAATCGAAAATTTCAGAGGAATCAGAAACATGAACCTTGAACTCGGCAAGACTACCGTCCTGATCGGCGAGAACAACACTGGAAAGACCTCGGTGCTTGATGCGTTGAAGTTATGTCTCGGGAGCATGACGGGCCGACTCCGAACTGTATTTGATCCAATGGATTTTCACCTGCCGGATGAAAATGCTGAACCTTCGTCTGTTGATCCCATCAGAATTACTCTGACCTTTACAGAATCACAAGATCAGCCATGGGACGAAGAATTAGTGGGGCGGCTGACACGATCCAAAATTTTTCAATTGGGTGACCACGGCAATCAACACATTTATTTCCAGCTCGTTTCTAAATATAATCAAGATTCCGGTAACTATGAGGTTGACTCGTCATTTCAAGATCATGGAGGTATACAATTAACCGGCCTCCCTAAAAATATAACTGGAATTTTCCGGGACACACTTCATTACTACTATCTCTCTGCACTCCGTGATGCCGGGAAGCACTTCAAGGCCAGTGGTCCCTTTTGGCGACCTTTTCTAAAAGATTCTCAACTCTCCAGAGACAAAAAACTAGAAATTGAAGAAGGGCTCAGGGAAGTCAACAACATCATTGTTGCTTCCCATGCCAGTTTTGAGCAAGTTAAAGATCAACTTCGGGAACTCCAGTCCCTAGTCCTTCTCGCTAATGAGGATCCCATTTCAATCGAGGCGATTCCAAACCGCATGTTTGAAATTCTTTCCAAAGCCGAGGTTCAAATTGGAACAACAACCGGGGCCAAAATTCCTCTTGCCCGACATGGTGAGGGAACGCAGAGTCTCGCCGTTCTAATGCTATTTTTTGCCTTTATCAAAAACCAAAATAGAGGATCCGCAATCCTCGCTCTGGAAGAACCTGAAGCCCATCTCCATCCGTCCGCTATACGAACACTTTGGAAATTGATCCCCAGTTACACCGACCAACAAATCATCTCGACTCACAGCGGTGATATGATCTCGGAAATTGATATTCATGATATTCGCCGTCTGCAAAAACTCCAAATGGAATTCAGGCATTTTTTGTGCCAGATGGTCAACTCTCCGAACCAGAGACACGCATGTTCAACCACCACATTCGCAGAACGCGCGGGGAATTGCTGTTTGCCAGATGTTGGCTACTGGTTGAAGGAAAAACGGAGGTCTTGATCTACGAGGCCGCTGCGAGGGCCTGTTATCTGCACCTTCAGGAAGAAGGCGTACGTATAGTGGAGTTCGGCCAGTCAGAAATTGGAATGCTGGTTAAGGTTGCAAATTTCCTTGGAATTGCGTGGTACTGTGTTGGAGATGATGATGGGAAGCGCAAAGAGGTTGAACCTAAACTCCGTCAGGCGTTGAATGACACACTGGAAGAGGATCACTTCAGTTTCCCTTACCTTAACATTGAAGCGTGCTTGATTCTCAACGGATTTGAGGATGCATACCTAAATTACTTGTCTGCGCAAAACGAGGCCAAACTCACAAAGAGAAGAGGCGAACCCGGATTCCTGAAAGAGTATATCAACCTACGTCTGTACAAAAACTTCAAATCAAAAGCGGCGGCAAACATCACTGTCCAGTTAGAGGATGGTGATGCCAAAATAGTTCCTCCAAAATTCGTACCATTCTAGAGAAGTCACTGTCATTAGCCAGGGGGGGATCAATTTGATTGAATATAAAGATCTAAACCCAAATCAGCGCTCCGCCGCCGATTGGAATGATGGCCCCCTGTTAGTGCTTGCCGGTCCTGGCTCAGGGAAAACAGAAATTCTCACTTTGCGCATAACGAGATTGCTCCAGGAGAACAAACTCGCTGCCGTGTTAGGACTGACCTTTACGAATAAGGCGGCATCCGAAATGCGGGAAAGAATAGATCAGCGCCTGGGAAAATATACTGACCGAGTCCGCCTGCAAACATTTCACAAATTTGCAGCGGAAACCTTGAGCCAGCATGGAAGCCATATTGGGCTTCGTCCAGATTTCAATATCCTTAACGGGAGAGAAGACCGGATTGCATTTCTTGAGGACGCTATTCGGGATTTCCCTGTCAATAAATATCCCGATTTCCCTGAAGATCCAAGCAATTTGCTTGGTCTCATTGATCGACTTTTCTCAGAATCATATAATGGCAATAGAACGTTCTCTGCATTGGAATCTACTCCACCATGGGTCCAGCCTCTTTTTAAAAAATACTATCAGTTACTCATCAGTGCAAGGCATCTTGATTTTGGCAGTCTGATCTTTCTGACCAAACAGCTGCTGATCAAAAAGCCTGAGATTGTTCGTCTAATTCGCAGAGGCTGGTCGCATATCTGCATTGATGAATTTCAGGACACCAATCAAGCCCAATACGATCTACTCCGGCTCATTACCCCCAAGCGAACCGACAATCTTTTTGTTGTGGCAGATGATGATCAACTGATCTATCAGTGGAATGGAGCTAGTACCCAACGCTTGAAAAATCTTCAGCGTGATTACGAATTACACACACTTCAATTTCCCGAAAGCTACCGATGTCCCCCAGAAATAATTAATCTCGCGAACCTTCTCATTGAAAAAAACCGAACCAGACTAACGAACAAAAGTGAATTGGTCTCACTCCGGCAAAGTTGTAACTCCATCCCTGTAGTTCGCTATCTGCACTTTACTTCGATAAATGAAGAAGCAGCATTTATCGGGGAAGACATTCAAAAACGCGATCTATCAAATAAGGACTGTGTGGTGCTTGGACGAACCAACAAATTGCTCCATGGCGCTGTCAGAGAACTATGCAATGTCGGACACGAGGCATTCCTTCTTCAGAAAAAACGGGAATTTGACTCGCCTCTGGTAAGTATTCTAGCCTGAATTCCCAACCAGAATACCCTGATGTCACATAAAGACTGAAAATCCTGCCCCAATTAGGCGTATTTGTGCATTCCCCTGCCATAAATGTCATTTTATTTTTGTTTTTAGCATACATAGTCACTTATCCTTGT
>JAJECV010000032.1 GCA_022821875.1 Rhodothermales bacterium | reverse complement strand
AAGTAATCGCCCGACAATGAGTGCACAGAACAGTTTGATGTGATTTTCCGAGAGATTCAGATCCCGAAGAATCTGCGGGAGCTTGACCTGCTCAATGGCTTCCAGTGCCATCCGCTCCCCGGCAACGGTGCGGGACTCCGTGTGGCGGATCTCATTGGTAAGGATCTTGTCGCGGGAATCCGGCGGCTTCGCATAGACATCGTAGCCTTTGTCCCGGAGTCGTTTCACGATGAGATCCAGAGCCTTCTGGAAGTCTTCATCGTCCTCTTTGTGGGAGCGGATATCTTGCTCTTTGAGCCGGGAAATGACACATTGGGTGAGTTCTCCCCAGTTCTCTTTGGGAATGGAGAAATCTGGGCCGAGGTTCAGCAGGGTGAATTGTCGGGGGTTGCCGTCGACACGTTGGGACTGGATGAGCGCAAAGCTTTGTCCTTTTTTGCCCTCCACGGTGGTATAGGGTCGTGCACGAATGAATATGGTATAGCGCAGGGGTTTGTGAGATGAGGGATGGTACGCGTGTGCGGGGATCTGGCTCCAATACTTATAGCACTACATAGAATTTTCAACAAAAAATATGCGATTGCGTACCTCCAGGCGAGATCAGAGGGTGAAAATTTCCGAAATATCCGTAAATTAACAGATCAGATGACGAAGATGGGTTGAAAAGAGGAAATGAGATTATTGAAGAAAACCTGACGGACGGGAGACCGCCGGTTCTGCACAGTGTCCAGTGCTTTGCCTGCGAAGGTGGCCGGCCGCATTCGCTGTATCGGTACGTCCCGTCCATGCCTTGGCAAATCTCCCCGCACTGATCCCTCTCCCATGATGTCTGCGATTGTCGGCATCATGGGCATGTCCATGCTATACTTGAATCCCATACGGAAGAGGACGGGCCTTACGATTAAAACCAGACCAACCCGATTGACATTCGCCGCGTGTTTATGAACACCGTACGAATCAGCATCCCGGATCAATGCGCAAGCTCCTTGGAAAAGACCTCCTTAAGCAGATGCCCGGTGTAAGTATCCTGACGACTCATCGCCTCGGGAGTCCCGGCAAAGAGGATATGCCCCCCATCCTCTCCCCCCTCCGGGCCCATGTCCACAATATAGTCTGCAACCTTGATCACATCCGGGTTATGCTCAATCACAAGGACCGTGTTGCCCCGGTCAACCAACTTCTGCAATACATCCAGCAGCATGCGAATATCCTCAAAGTGCAGTCCCGTCGTCGGCTCGTCAAACAGATAGAGCGTGTTCCCGCGTCCGATACGCGAAAGTTCTTTGGCCAGTTTTACCCGCTGCGCCTCCCCGCCGGAAATCGTCGTCGACGGCTGCCCCAGACGTATGTAGCCAAGTCCCACCGAAAGAAGAGTGTCCAGCTTACGTGCGATCTTGGGGATATTGGCAAAAAAGGCGGCCGCCTCCGTCACACGCATATTCAAAACATCGGAAATTGTCTTCCCCTTATAAAAGACCTCCAGAGTATCCTGATTGTAGCGCCTCCCCTGACAGGTCTCACACTCCACATAGACATCGGAGAGAAAATTCATCTCCAGACGTTCAACCCCCGCCCCCGAACAACTCTCACACCTGCCACCACTCACGTTAAACGAAAATCGCCCCGGCTTGTATCCCCGCGCCTGCGCCACCGGTAAACTGGCAAACAATTCCCGGATGGCCGTAAACAGGGTAATATAGGTGGATGGATTGGATCTCGGGGTCCGTCCAATGGGCTTCTGATTAATGTTCACCACCTTACCAATATGATGCCATCCCCTCAGATCCTGGTAGGGCAGAGGTTTTTTTTCAATGCGCGCGTTGAATTGTGCGGCGGTTGCAGGAACGAGCGTCTGGTTGATCAACGAACTTTTTCCCGAACCGCTGACCCCCGTTACACAAATAAATGCTCCTACTGGAAGCCGGAGAGTTACATTCTTGAGATTATTTCCGGTAGCCCCCTCAAGGGTGATCCGCTTCCGGTTAAGTTTGCGGCGCTGCGCGGGAATCTCAATACAGCGTTCTCCCGTGAGGTAGGGGAGCGTGACCCCCTTTACACGGCCGTTTTCCTGCCGCAACGCGTTCGGAGGGCCGGAGCACACGACCTCGCCCCCCTGCTCACCGGCACCAGGGCCTAAGTCAATCAGGTGGTCGGCCGCTTCAATCATGTCACGGTCATGTTCGACGACCAAGACCGAATTCCCCAGATCCCGCAACCGTCGCAGGGAGGCGATCAGGCGCCGGTTATCTCTGGCGTGCAGTCCAATTGAGGGCTCATCCAGCACATACAGGACTCCCGTCAATTGCGTACCAATCTGAGTCGCTAACCGGATACGCTGGCTTTCTCCGCCGGATAAGGTCACCGCAGACCGGTCCAGGGTTAGATACCCAACCCCCACATCAATCATAAAGGACAGCCGCTCCCGGACCTCCTTGATAATCGGCGCAGCAATCTGTGCCTGCCGCCGGCTGAAGTTGACCGTATCCAGAAACTCACGCAGCCGGATCAGATTCATTTGTGCCAGATCAGAAATCGTCTTGCCACTGATCCGGTACGAAAGCGCCTCCGCGGCTAAACGACCTCCTTTGCACGAAGGGCAGGTTTGGAATGTCTTGTACAGCGACAACTCTGCCTGCTCCTTTCGGTTGGCCCAGCGGTACAGAAGATCCATTTCGACAAAGAGACCCCGGGCAAGCACAAACTGGCTGGCACTCCCCGAAATAATGCCGCTGGGAACCCCGTGAATGACCTGCTCCCAGGCCGCCTCGCTGATATTCCTGACCGGTGTAGTTAACTTGAATCCGTGTTTCTTGAGGATCATTTCCGTTCCCGTAAAGAACGTAGAATGGCTCCAGGAATCCATAAACTCAATCGCACCGCCATCAATACTCAGGGAGCGATCCGGGACCAGCATGGATTCGTCCCAGGTCTCACACGATCCCAGACCGCCGCACTTTGGACAGGCACTTGAGGGGGCGTTGAATGAAAAGGTCTTGGGGGCCGCCTCCTGGAAGGATTTTCCCGTATCGGGGTCATACAGGAAGCGGCTGAAAACCCGATCTTCCTTTCTCTGCTCTGCAATAATCAAGACCCCATCCCCCAGTCCCAGGGCCGTTTTGACGGATCCAGTGATGCGCTCCTCCATCCCTTCTTCAATCTGCAGACGATCCACAACCACCTCAATGGTGTGCATTTTGTAGCGGGCAAGCTGCATCCCCGGCTTGATCTCACGAACTCGGCCATCCACCCGGACCTTCACGAACCCCTGGCGGAAGACCCGCTCAAAAAGTTCGCGGTAGTGCCCCTTGCGATCCTTGACCACCGGTGCAAGAATTTCAATCTTTGCACCGACCGGATAGGACCGGACGGCCTCAATAATTTCCTCCGTGGATTGCCGGATGAGAGGTTTGCCGGATGTAGCCGAAAAAGAAGTCGCAGCGCGTGCATACAGCAGGCGCAAAAAATCATAGATCTCGGTAATCGTGCCAACTGTAGAGCGCGGGTTGCGGGAGACGGTTTTCTGGTCAATTGAAATGACCGGCGAGAGCCCCTCAATGTGATCTACATCGGGACGCTCCGGCATTCCTACGAACTGTCTGGCGTACGCGCTCAAACTCTCCATATAGCGCCGCTGCCCCTCCGAATAAATCGTATCAAAAGCCAGAGAACTCTTCCCGGAACCCGAAAGTCCGGTGACCACGACCAGAGCATCCCGCGGAATATCCACACTCACATTCCGCAGGTTGTGCACACGCGCACCCCTGACAACAATATACTCTGATGGGCCTTCGTGATTCAGACCATCCATAGACAGGCCGGTCTTGTGATGCTAGCCCAGAGCCTCTGAGGTGGGATCCCGAAAGTAGATTTCGGAATTAAACATCTCCTCAATGGCAACTTCCGTAGGCTTTGGCTGCATCTCATGTTCAATGGATATACGAGTCTGCTCCTCCTGGAACTTTGGATCCTCCAGTTCCGGGTCGAATCCTTCAAAGTATGCCAGACGTGTGTCCAGTTCCGATTTCATCTTGATCGAAACCTGACGCGAGCGCTTAGACAGGATTGCAACAGTCTCAAACAGGTTCCCTGTCTGACTCACCAGTTTGTCTACATCAACAGTTTTGATTGCCATAAGAATGGTTTTGTTTATTTTAACAGCCCGCTGATACTCCCATGCACCGACTTGGTTTCTTTTCCGGATTGATTTTTTTGGTTACAGTGCTCACAGGCTGTGAGCCTGCACAACAGATGCCTGAATTTACCGAAGAAGATCTGGCGGAAATTATTCCGCACGCATCTCTAGGGCGCGGACTGCAGGCATCCCTGGATACAACGGCGACACGCGTGATTTCAGAGCAGTCCACCTGGTCCGCATATACGGATTCACTCCGGCCGCTGCTTCCCTTTAAATCGGTGGACTTTGAACTGGAAACCGTCCTGCTGGCGGCGGTGGATGTGAACTCCGGGGGATACGACCTGCGCTTTGAAGTCGTGGAGAGTCTCCGGGACACGGTTGTTGCCACGTATCGTCTATTCACTCCAGACACCGATTGCCGGCGCTCCTATGCTCCTGGAGTCCCCTTTGAAGCCATCCGGATCCCGCGGACTCTTGCCGCGGTACGATTTGTACAGATTGAGGAAGCAGTCGACTGTGCCCCGTCATAAAAAAATGATGAAGCAGGCATTTGGAAGGATTGCCGTCTTCTCCTGTCGGCACATCTGAATTTCAGGCCGCGACCGCTGCAGTGTCCTTATGTGCCAGAATTGGTTTTTCGACACGCACATCGCTTTCAATCAGGCCATCCCGCAAGCGGATAATGCGCCGTGCATGGTGGGCCACCTCTTCTTCATGCGTCACCACCATGAGTGTATTGCCTCTGCGATAGAGTGTTTCAAAGAGCAGCATGATTTCCTGCCCCGTCTTGGTATCCAGGTTTCCAGTGGGTTCGTCGGCCAGAACCAGTGCCGGATTATTTACCAGAGCACGCGCAACTGCCACGCGCTGCCGCTGCCCGCCGGAGAGTTCATTCGGCTTATGGGTCACCCGATCCGTCAACCCAACCTGATCCAGTGCACGTTCGGCCATCTGCCTGCGCTGTCCCCTGGTTTTTCCGCTGTAGATGAGCGGAAGTTCTACATTCTGGAGGCAGTTCACGCGGGGAAGTAAATTGAAGGTCTGGAATACAAAGCCAACCTCACGATTACGGATTTCCGCCAGTTCATCATCCGCCATTTCGCCAACATTCTGGCCTCGGAGGTAGTAGCTCCCCTCGGTGGGGGTATCCAGACAGCCGATCATATTCATGAGGGTGGACTTGCCGGAACCGCTCGGCCCCATGACGGCCACATACTCATTGGGATAGACATCCGTGCTGACTCCGTCCAGTGCACGGACCACCTCCGTTCCCATCGGGTAGATTTTCTTAACATCCCGCAGCCGAATCAGCGGCTGACTGCTTGCTCCGTGATTCATTTAGAATGGACGGTCGGTGCGTTCTTCAACTAGGTCCCCGTCGTCCAATTCACGGCTGACCGCACTGTAGGGGCCGTTCACGACCCGGCCCCCCGCTTCCAGTCCTGATTTGATCTCAATGAACTGATCATCCGAAATTCCCGTTTCGACAATGGTGGCGGTGACTTTCATATCCTCTCCGACAGCAAACACCATCCGCTGAAGATCTTCGCCGTCGGCGATCTCCGGTTTTGCGTTTTCCGGATCACCGGCCGTGGAGTCTGACTCGGCGGTCTGCCCTCGGCGGCGTGCCCGCCGGATTGAATTGAAATCCCGGACGGTTACGGCCTGAATCGGAACAGAAAGAACCTCTTCCACGGTATTTGTAAAGATGTCCACCGTACCACTCATGCCGGGGCGGAAACTGGGATAATCTTCCGTTGCCGGGGTTTCACCGACGAGTCCTGCGTCGGCCATGCCCATGTCTCTGGACTCCGCATTATGGGGATCAAGGATTCGCACCTTCACAGGGAAATTTGTAACCTGTTCCTGAAATGTGCTCCCCTGGAGTCGGGCGGAGTTTGCAATCTCGGTTACGACCCCCTTGAAGATGCGGTCAGGGTAGGCATCCACCTCAATGGACGCGGTATCTCCGAGGGCCACATTCACCACATCGTTTTCACTGACCTCCACCTCCAATTCCATCTGGTCAAGACGAGCCACTTTCATCACCGTGGTTCCCGCCTGCAACTCGTTCCCCGTCACACGTTCACCCAATTCAATGTCTAACTGACTTACGGTACCGGACATGGGCGCATAGAGTGCAGTTTTTCTGAGTTGTTCTCTGGACTCTCTCAGGCGTGCCTGCGCACTTTCCACATTGAAATTTGCCGCATCCACATTGGCCTGTGCTATTTTGTACTGGGTATCACTCTGTTCATACTGATCCAGAGGGATGACCTCTGCCTCGTAGAGTTCCCGCTGCCTCTTTACCGTCTGTTCCTGCAGCAGAAGATTGGCTTCGCGTTCCGCCAGATTTGCCTTGGCCTGTGAGAGCTGTGCTTCGGCCTGCTCTACTTGCGCCTGATAAAAATCGGACTTGATCCGCGCCAGCAGTTCTCCTTTTTGAACCTGCTGTCCCTCCACGACGGGAAGTTGGACGATCTCACCGGAGACATCCGGACTGATCGTGATTTCCACTTCCGGTTGGACACGGCCGGAAGCTGTTACCGTCTGGGTCACGGTTCGCATTTCTACGGTAACCACCTCCACGCGCGTCGCACTGGGACCACTAAATCGGCGCCCCACAAGACCGAGAATCACAAGAAGGATCACGGCGACCCCAATGATAATCAGGAGCGTACGTGTACGATTTTTTTTCTTTGCCATCAATCTATTCAAATAATGGGAGACTCGGATTCAATTCACCGGTATAGTAACGAATCAGGCGCTTGCGTACGAAAATGGTGTACTGCGCGGTCACGGCATCCTGTGAAGCCTGTACAAAATCAGATTGTGCCTGCGTCAGTTCGACCAGTGTTGCCGCTCCGACGTTATAGCGCTCACGGGCTGCTTCCAGCGCCTGCTCGCGAAACACCAGCTGCCTCTGGGTTACCTCATACTGTTTTCTGGCGGTAACATAGTCCAGATACGCCTGACGTACCTCAACTCCGATCTGCTGCTGTGTGGATTCGACATTGATTCTTGCATTTTCATAGACAACCCGGGCCCGTTGAACCTGGGAGCGCGTCCGGAGGCGATTAAAGATGGGCAGATTCACAGAAAGAGAGACGGACTCTGACCGGTTGTTTTCCAGTTGATCCCCAAAATTGATCCGTTCAATTCCGCTGTTGAAACTTGTGCCGGTGCCGGCCGACAGGCTCAGCTGCGGCATCATACTGCTTCGGGCGATGCGCAGCCCCTGTTCGGCGGCATCCACGGCAACCTCCTGTGAACGCAGATCTCCGCGCTGCTGCTGTGCACGCGCATACAGGTCGGCCAGATCATATTCTTCCGGTGCCAGAAGTTCATCCGACAAGTCCGGGATTACAAATTCATAATCTCCCAGAGGATCCAGTCGCATGACCTGAATCAGGTTCGCCTCAGAAATCTGGGCCAGCTGCTCCGTCTGCAGGATTCCAAGTTCGGCCGACTCGACAGCGGCCTGCTGTTGGTACAGATCCGATACCGGACGCGTACCGACCCGTACAAATTCTTCGATCTGCGCAAGAAGCTGCCGGGCCGCCGCCAGATTTTCCTCCTGTACGGTAATCTGCTCCGAAGCCTGGATATAGGCAAGGAATTGGTTCGCAACCTGAAAGACCACCAGTTGACGCTGACGCTCAAGGGCCAAATCGGCAGATGTGACATTCAACCGGCTTTCTCGAAGGGTTGCCTGACTCTGGAACCCGTCAAACAAGGTTACCGACGTACGTGCGCTCATATTGAAGCGGGTTGTCCTCGTCGTACGGAGTTCTCCCACATTCGTATCAAAGGATAATCCCCAGTTGCTCCCCCCGCCTGTATTTAAATTGAAGTTCGGCAGAAATGCTGCACGTGCAGACTGCACCCCAATCTCATTCAGGCGCACTTGATTGGCAGACTGTCGGAGTTGTGTATTTTGGTCCAACGCAATACGTACGGCCTCCTCAAAGGTGATGGTTCGCTGCGCTTGAGAGGCAGAAGCGAAAAATAGGGCGGTCAGAAGACTCACACAGAAACTGCGGTACAGGAGTCGAGGGATCATGAGTGTGCAGGATTAGATAGATTCAAGTACGACCATTTTGTTTCGGGATTGAGTTTCTCGCCAAATCAGCAGTCCGTATGTACGAAGGTTTATCCCGGTTGTTACACTCCGATAGCTTCTGCAATGTAGATCTGGGTTGCAGGTGAGCACCTGCTCAATGGGAGGAACTTCACCTTGCGTGAAATTTCAGGTCTTCTCGGCGGTGTTTCTGACGGAGTTTCCGGATCGCTTTTTCTTTGATCTGGCGTACCCGTTCTCTGGTCAGGTCAAACCGGGCGCCAATTTCTTCCAGCGTGAGTGGATGCTCACGTCCGACTCCAAAAAAGAGCCGCGTGATTTCTGCCTCACGGGGACAAAGACTGCTGAGTGCGACCTCAACATCAATTTTTAGAGATTCTCCCTGAAGCGATTCATCGGGGGGGGGCACTTCATCATTAGGGAGAATGTCCAGGAGGCTGTTTTCATCCTCATCATTGAAGGGGGCATCCATGGACAGGTGCCTGCTCGTCCGCTGCATTGCATTGCGGACCTTTTTAAGGTCAATCTGCAGATCAACGGACAGTTCTTCCAGATTCGGATCTCGTTCATGCTGCTGCGAAAGCCGGGCGTTGCTCTTGCGAATCTTGCTGATTGTGCCAATCTGATTCAGCGGAAGGCGTACAACCCGCCCCTGCTCCGCCAGCGCCTGAAGGATAGACTGGCGGATCCACCACACGGCATAGGAAATAAACTTAAATCCCCGTGTCTCATCAAAGCGCTTGGCGGCTTTAATGAGACCATAATTGCCCTCATTGATCAAGTCTGTGAGGTGGAGGCCTTGCCCCTGGAATTTTTTTGCGACCGAAACGACAAAACGGAGGTTGGCACGGGTCAACTTTAAGAGCGCTTCCTCGTCACCTTGTTTAATCCGTCGGGCCAACTCCGCTTCTTCGGCGGGAGTCACAAGGTCAATCTGACCAATTTCCTTCAGGTACTGGTCCAGCATTCGCTGGCGACGTGGGACATACATGTGTATTGAAACTCTGGTAAGTGTGTCTCAGATTTTACAGTTGGAGTGAACTAGGAAAAGGTTTACACAAATAAGCCTAACAATGATCCAAGCCAAAAGATCATGCCTAAATATCAATGGGTTGCTTCTTCAGAATGAACACCCCCTCTCTGCGACTGGTCACGACAATAAGTCCACTCTCAAAGTATGGATAGCTGCTCCAGGTTCCATTAAAGCCCGCTTCATCCGTTCCGTATGGAGTGGTGTCGAAATGTCCAATCTCTACCGGATCCTCTGGTGAGGATATGTCAATGATGCGCAGCCCGCTCGAATTATTGGTCTGATACATCAGATTGCCGTGAACATACAGGTTGTGATCCGTTGCAGAAGTTGGCCCATAGAATTCACGAATCATGACGGGATCGCTCAGATTTCTTACATCCCAGATCAAGGTGCGTGTCCGATCCACCTTGCCCTGGAGTTCATCCAGTTCATCATTCTGATAAAAATAAGTGTGATCCTCGGTGAGCCATCCCTGATGTACATATGCCGCATCGGGATAGGAGCCGGTTCCGATTGCAATCGGATTTTCTTTATCGGTCACATCCGATATACTGATGGCCGTTTCATTTGCTCCGAAGCAAATTTCACGGCCGGCGTATTCGCTGTCTGGTCCATGATAAATCACGCACTGCGCATCATGGCTGTATCCGGTCTGGCGCCGTCCGGTGGTCTCGTCGGCGAAGCAGCCTGCAAACACGGGAGACTGTGGGTTGCGGATGTCCATCATATGGAGTCCCCCTCCGCAGGTTTCTCCCCCGCCGGAAGCTCCCACAATAAATGCAAATCCCGTCTCTTCATTAATGACGATATTGTGTGCACTGTGGATCAGATCATAATGCGCCGTTGCTTCAAACTCAACCGGAATCTCTGCAAGCCCGCGGAGTTGCCTCAGATCAAAAACCTGCATTCCATGTTCCTGGGCACCGTCGGCGACGATAAATGCATGATCCTTGTAGACTTTCATGTCTCTCCATGTACTCCCGGGTGTTCCCTTCGTACGAGGCAGTGTTCCCAGGTATTCTGGATGAGACGGGTTGTTCAAGTCGAGGAAGACGGTGCCTTCAAGATGGCCGACGATGCCGTATTCCTTTCCGGTTTCGGGGTCGGTCCAGCCCCACACATCACTCAGGCGAACCCCGCGATTCATGTTCATTTCCTCATTTGGAATAAATGAAACCATATCTAAAAGTCCGCAATCGAACCCTTCTGCCTTTCCATCCTCGCATCGTATGTCCGCTTTGCGGGACATTGGTTCGCCGGCATAGAATAATTTCTGAGTAGCCTCCCAGGAGTTTTGATTCAGTTCCAGAAGATTTGCACTTCCTTCTCCATACGCAGCATTCGGGGATCCAACCACCATGACCTTGCCATCGGTAGCGATCATGGAACCGGTCGACAAAATAATTCCTGGAACCGTGGTGTATGCAGCTTCGAGATCCCCGTCGCCTTCCACGGTATAGATCCGCAAATTTTCTTCTGAGCGACTCTCCCATCCAGGACGACTAAACACGGAAAGTCCAACAATGACATGTTCAGGATCCTGGATTTCAACTTGTTCCCCAAAGAAGGCTCCAGGCGGATCCTCCTCTGGAAGGAGTATTTTCACGTTTGTCCATTCTGCATCTTGCTGATGCCAGACTACGGCTGCACCTTTCCCCGAATTGTGCCGGGATGCTCCGATCACAATACGCTCTCCTTTCAGATCCAGGGACCGCCCATACATCGACTCTCTGGTCAGTTCCCCGCAGGGCAATGTTGCAGATATTTCCCACTCGCCGGCTGAATATTCATACAGATATGCTGT
The DNA here is from genome assembly GCA_022821875.1 of Rhodothermales bacterium. Taxonomy (GTDB): domain Bacteria; phylum Bacteroidota; class Rhodothermia; order Rhodothermales; family Bin80; genus Bin80. The sequence goes on along the minus strand of JAJECV010000032.1, from coordinate 44,203 downwards.
ACAAAGCCCGGGGGAGCCGATCAGGAGGCGTCCCTGATCCATTGAGAGTGCAATTCCATACATGGAGCCCGCAGATTCTCCAGGTTCTTTGAGGATTGCCCTTCGGACCCATGCGCCTTCCGGGTTCTTCCGAAAGATGTGGACATGGCCGGTAGACCCATTGGCCTTTGAGGAGCCGACGGCAAGCCATCCGTTATCCACTGCCAGCGCACTTCCAAATGTGCTACTGTTCTTCGACTTCACCTGATCGGTCAGCACAAAACGGTCTGCTTCTGAATCATGTTCAAACAGGAATACTGCAGAGGGACTTGAAACGGCCAGGACTCCATCTCCGTACGCAATGACAGATCCGAATCCATCCCCCAGGCGGGGATCCGGGCCACGAAGTGAACCCCTGTGCATCCAGGCCTGACCGTCTCCCTGTACATAAACATGAACGGTCCCTGGATCCTTAAATCCCCCTGACTCAGCAATAAATAGATAGCCGTCTCCGGCGGTAATTGCCCTGCCAAACCGATCCGCCGGACCGGCGGAATTTACCTGTACGGGGAATACTGCCAGAAAGGCAGCCAGACAGAAGGGAAGATATCTGAACATGAACAATTGAATAAATCTTGATTCGTTGGTGGGCCCTACGGGATTCGAACCTGTGACCTCTCGCGTGTGAGGCGAGCGCTCTAAACCACTGAGCTAAGAGCCCCTAGCCCAAAAGATGTCCGTTGATGATTCAGCGTTAACACGTTCAATGCGGCGAAGGTCCAGAATCGGAGTCTCTACAATCGGATTGGCTGCATCTTGAATTTTGGATACGGGGGCGGGAGTGTACTGAGAAGTTCCTGCGACCAGGGCTGCAGCTAATGCAATTGCCGCTGCAGTTCCGACCAGAATGCTGGCATGCGGCCGACGTACCGGGATCGCAAATGGAAGGCACTTTGACAAACGGATGCGAACTCTCTTCCGCAAGCCTTTCGGTGCCCGAAAACTATGCTCACTCAGTAATTGTCGGGTACCACGCAGGTGTTTGACTTTCCGTGCAAGCCTGGAATCATACTCCAGGCACTCCTCAAATGCGGCGCGGACCGAGTAATCCATTGTGTCATCCACATACTCACACAGGAACTCGTCCATCCAGGATGCTCGATTCAACATGATGTGCGGGAGTAGCGGTATAGCATACGATCAGGCGTTAATAAGTCAGCGAAGTGCAAGCTTGCATACATGCATAATGAAAGCGGAACCCAAAGGTTTCCAGTTCTTTTGTGTGAGTACTAGAACGATCCGCAGAATGTTCACACAATCTTCACAAACGCCTCAACGCGCATGAGGCTGCAAAGGTTCTGCGAGCAGCCGTGTGATGAAAAGTGTCATGACTAAACGGGGGCTGCGTTTGGAGAGCCCTTTGATCTCGCTGTCCGTGCTCAGGAGCAGTTGCAGCGCCCGTTGAACCTCTGGAAATGACCAATTTCTGGCGGCTTCATGATACCGGCGCATCATATTGGGTGCGACACCGATCCGTTTCGCAAGATCAGCCGGTCGCAAATTATCTCGCAGAGAATCATGCAATCTCAAAAGCTTGACAAAGTAACTGCTCAGCACGGCCACAATTCGCAGCGCTTCTCCCTGTCTGGAGGAAGCGCCAAGGAGCAGTTGTTCAGTAATCCTGTGTGCATCCACGGCTCTGCGCTGAATAATGGCATCCTGGAGTTCAAAGACATTGATTTCGCGGGTCTGGCCGCTGGCCTGCAATGCGTCCTGTCTCGTAATCAATTTCGACTCCCGGTCTCCGACATAGGTAATCAGTTTTTCAATTTCCCGGGCGAGTAATGCCATGCCTGTGCCCAGGAATTCCACCAGCAGATTCTGCACTCCGCCTTCCAGATCATAGCCGCGGGTCTGCGCATATTCCCGCACAAAGCCTGCGGCCTGGTTCCTCCACAGCGGAGCGAACTCTACAACCTGTACCGCTTTTTGGTTTTTCTTCAGTGCCAGATAGGGGTTCACATTGAATTTGGGTCGTGCCTTGCAGATCAGCAGCACGACGGCGGCGGGGTTTGGCTGTCTGGCCACGCGTGCAAACAGTTTATTTCCTTTCAGCTGTTCAAAGCCCCGGATCACAACCACGCGGCGCTCCGCCATCATGGGGGCCATCTGGCACATATTCAATGCTGCCTGGATATTCACATCCGCCCCGTGAACCACATCCAGATTAAAGTCCCGATCTTCGGGAGGCAATGCACGCGTAATCAGAATCTCCTGAAGCTGGTCCGACAGGTACGATTCATCTCCGTACAGGAGATAGATCGGCTTGTACCGCCCTTCCATAAAATCCCGACGCAGATCCTTATAGAGTTCCAGTGCCGATTTTCTGTAGGTTCGGGCCATCTTCGGCTATGCGTGGGATCGGTAAAGTTTCTGTGCGATCTCCCGGAGTGTATCTGCATCATCCTGAGAAACCCGCAGCAGGAATTGATATACATCCATTCCGTCCGCCACTTCCTGTGCCCAATCTTTGATCTTCAGTCCGGTTACTGCGTCAATGACCGCCTGCCGCGCCTTTTCCATCTCTGCCAAAATCTCTTCCATGGGAATCCGATTCCAGTCTTTTTCCTTCATGGCCCGTCTGGATCTCTTTCTGGACAATCGTTCCAGGGCAGGAAGAACTTGATTTCGATCCCGCATGATGATTGCGCCATAGCACTGCTTGACGGACGGTCCGCGTTCTGTATAGGTGATCTGTGCTTCGTACAGGCGTGAAGTAATACTGCGCAGGGAGGCGATCTCCTCTAGTAAGTAGCACAGTTGACTCAGCAGTTCACCGCGCCGCTGCCGCTCCGCCTTCGGGTCAGACATCGTCTGAGGAAGAACGACCTTTCCAGGTATTCTTATCGGCAATCGGCTTTTCAGAACGCAGGTGTGTATTCTTGAGTGCCGGCATTTGCGTCTCCGACAACTCACGCACAATATGACGATCCCTCAAGCTGTGCAGATTATTGTCCTTGCGGTGCTGCCAGGGTTCTGCATTCTCCTGCTGATTCCGGGCTTCTTCCAGATAATCAAGCCGTTCAGTGAGTCGTTCCGAGGGAACCAGAAGGCGGTCCATCCCGAAGATTGCTTCGTCCCGCCCCTGGAAGGTAAGGTCATATTCTTTGGACATCACGATGGCTTCCTCCGGGCACACCTCTTCACAGAATCCGCAGTAGATACAGCGAAGCATATTAATCTCGAACCATGCAGGTTCACGCTCCTTGCTGCTGTTGGGGTCCTCCACTTCGCGTGACTGCATAGAGATGGCCATAGGCGGACAGGCCTTGGCACAAAGGTTGCAGGACACGCAACGCGGCTTTCCCTCTTCCTCTACCAGCACTGGCCGTCCCCGGTAGGAGTCCGGCGGCTCCCAGAGTTCATCCGGATACTCCGTCGTATACGTCGGTTCTTTTACCATCTTCCGAAAGCTGTATGCCAGACCTTTGAAAATCTCAGGCAGATACAGTCGCTCCCAGAAGTTTAGCTTACGTTCGTTTTCAGTCTTGGTGTTTTTCGGTACTCCAGGCATAGGATTTTGGTTGCCGATTCATGCCTGAATATCACATCAGGCGGTGATTGTTCCACTAGTCCTCTTTTTTTGACTTTCGCCGAAACGCCAGGGTCACAGGAACCCCTTCAAATCCGTATGCTTCCCGCAGTTGGTTTTCCAGATAGCGGGCATATCCGGTCCCGATCCCCTGCGGGTGATTACAAAAAAATGCAAACAGTGGCGGGGACACCCCGACCTGGGAAATATACTTGATCTGTACATGACGGCCACGCCAGCTGGGGGGGTGGTGTCGATAGATCACCTGCTGCATGGTCTGATTGAGTTCAGAGGTGGGGATACGTGTTGCTGCGCGCTGCATGATCTCCAGACCTATGTCCAGAACGCGGTGCGCCCGCTTCCCCGTGAGCGCAGACACAAACAGGATTGGCACATAATCCAATGTCTGCAAGCGCTCCTTGATTGCCCGCTCGGTATCCCGGGCCGTATTCGTTTCTTTTTCGACGAGGTCCCATTTGTTGACGACAATCACAAGTCCTTTCTTCAGCGCTTCTGCTTCTTTCAGAACATGAATATCCTGAGCTTCCAGCCCAGCCGTGGCATCCAGGATCAATACTGCCACATCACAATGGCGGATCGCCCGTTCGGTACGGAGTGTGGCATAGAACTCGACATTCTCGTGAATCTTGGTGCGTCGCCGCAGCCCTGCGGTATCCACCAGAGTTATTTCCTGATCATTGTGGATCAATTTCGCATCCACTGCATCCCGGGTGGTTCCGCTGATCTCTGTAACGATGGAGCGCTCCTGACGCAGCAGGGTATTGGTCAGTTGTGATTTACCGACATTCGGTCGTCCGATGAGCGCAATCCGGATTGCGCTATCATCTTCACCGGTTTCTTCGGGGGGCAGTTCTGCGGTCACCGCATCCAGAAAATCCCCGGTTCCCATTCCGTTCGTCGCACTGACCGGATAGACCTCTCCCAGCCCCAGGCTATACATTTCCGAGGCATCCCATCTGCGCTGCTGGTTATCTGCCTTATTGGCGACGACTAGCACCGGCTTCTTGCTTCGGCGAAGCATCCGGGTGATTTCCTGATCCAGGTCGGTCACTCCGGCTGTACTGTCGGTCACCAGCAGGATAATATCGGCTTCTGCGAGTGCAATGTCCACCTGCTCCCGTATTGCCTGCTCAAAGCGGTCTGCACTTCGGGGCACATATCCCCCTGTATCGACCAGTGAAAATTCTCTCCCGTTCCAGAGCACCTGTCCGTAGACACGATCCCGTGTCACTCCGGGGGCGTCGTGAACGATTGCCTGACGGGATTCAGTCAGCCGGTTAAAGAGCGTGGACTTCCCCACATTCGGGCGACCGACAATGGCAACTAGCGTCATGGGTTTCTAAAAATTGTTATGGTACGAAATGGTGCATGTTAGGTTAACCGTTTTTCTTCCCCAGCCTCAACTGTGACTCCACGCCATTCGCAGGGATTTCCAAAAATACTGTATCTTGAGGACTCAGGATCCTCATAGGAGAATGGATCCACTGAATTTATTCGTCTCTGATCTCGGTTAAAATATAGCAGCCTGTTTTCGGTGCCAAATGTCCATAACGGTTTTTAATGATAATTCGTACAGCCTGCACACACTCATCGAATTGATTGATAGGGGCGAGATTGCATTGCCTGATATTCAACGCCCCTTCGTCTGGAAGTCATCTAAAGTTCGCGATCTCTTTGACTCAATGTATTGTGGATTCCCCGTTGGAAATCTGCTATTCCGGGGAACTGGCGCTCAAGGTGATGTTCGGCAAATTGGGGTACATGATCATGAACAGTCCCACGCCTGATGATTGTTGACGGGCAGCAGCACTTAATTAGTCTTTACAGTGTGCTCAACCGATTGCGGAACCCTTCTTTGGTGAAATTAGCTTTTTGGAAAACAACTTGACCGCTTGGGTGTCCGTGCTCCCTATAAATAAGTCCGTAACGACCATGAACTCCGCAGACGTATCAATTCGAAGGAGCCCGGTCACCAAAACACCGGCAAAGTCATTGAACTCGGCAAACAGGCGAAACGGCGAGACTGATGTTTCTCTCGACGGAGAGTCTCGAAGTGTGGATCAAACCAAAAAACCGAGAATATCACCTTACCGGTGAACAATGACCACGAAACAATTCTGGAAGGACATTTGGTATGGTCTCATCTGGAGATACTAATGGGAATTATATCCGTAAGTGACAATGAGAGGAACCTTTTCCAGTCAGATATCAAAATTCATTACCGACAAACTGTCAGATCATGGGCACAGATAAGAAAACAGGGAAGCCTGGAAGAGAGTTTTCTGAAGTAACTGCCAACGCCGTTAATGACCAAAGCAACGGTGCAGATGCTGTTTCAGAAGAAGTGACTCAAGAGAAGCAAGAAGGTGCTCTTAGAATCAGACCAGAGCGTATTGCAATAACTCCCAGAGAATTTTGGATTTACGTCTGGGAAGGCCTTACCCTCAAATACCTTAGGAGTGAACACAATCCTGCCGCACTCGCACATCAAAACTCGTTACCCCAACAAACTGCTCAGATCATGAGCACAGACAAGATGACAGCGAAGCATGGAAGAGAGCTTTCTGGAGTAACTGCCAACGCCGTTAATGACCAAAGCAACGGTGTAGATGCTGTTTCAGAAGAAGTTACTCAAGAGGAACAAGAGGGTGCGCTTAAAATAAACCCATACAGAATCACAATAACTCCCAGAGAATTTTGGATTTACGTCTGGGAAGGCCTTACACTCAAATACCTTAGGAGTGAACATAATTCTGCCGCACTCGTACGCCAACACTCATTACCCCAACAAACTGTTCAGATCATGAGCACAGACAAGACGACAGGAAAGCCTGGAAGAGAGCTTTCAGGAGTAACTGCCAACGCCGTTAATGACCAAAGCAACGGTGCAGATGCTGTTTCAGAAGAAGTTACTCAAGAGAAACAAGAGGGTGCGCTTAAAATAAACCCAGACGGAATCACAATAACTCCCAGAGAATTTTGGATTTACGCATGGGAAGCCCTTACCCTCAAATACCTTAGGGAGTGAGCATAATTATGACGCACACGATCTCAACTAATGTGGATGCCGTGGTTAGTGAGAACCACGCTGCTTTCCTTTTTAGAGTCCGTTGATTGGATTCGGCGGCTTTCCTGTAGGATCTACAAAGGTCCATTAAAAATTCAGCCGTATTGGTTGACTTGAGTGCAGACTTCTCTGATTCTTTCAAGTCGCACGGGTTTTTCCAGTCGCGTACTCGCATAATCAATCCAAGTCCAGACATAGATACCATGACAACGCAGATTCCTGAAATTATAACAAGCACGATTTCGAGAGTACTTCCACTGAAACCAGAGAGGCCAACGCCAAATAGCGTTAAAGACAAAGTCGTAACTCCCATCGCCTTGTTGGAATATGACGCATTGATGGCATTCTGACTCACGACTCGCTCTCTACAGGATTCAAGGTAAGTTTGGATGCTTGCTTTATCCATCAATCTCCGTAGTCCAATCCATACTTAAAATTCTCCAGCCTGACGCTTTGGGCATTGAGTGTTTGAGCATAGATACTCAATAGAGACGTTTTTGTTGCTCGATTCCGAAATCCCACAATTCCCCGTCACTGTTGCAGATGGACAAGTATCCTGCGACGTAAATGGGACATTCTCTCGTCCATCCAGACTCACAGTTTCCTCCGCTTTCTCTTGCCATTCGCAGCATCCGATAGTGGCGTATGCATTTTTTCGTAAAGCATGAATAAATGCTCAATCCGCTCTCGTTCTAAATCAAATCCCCGCTTCCGATACAGTTTATCCACGGCGCGGTCAAGCTTCTGATGTGCACGAAGGAGTTCCCGCGGCATCAGATCTGGATCGTACAAATCCGAAAGGGTTGCATTTGGATCGGCTTCTCGGGCATCCAGAACAGACTGGGTCAAAGGCTCCAGTGAAGTCAGATTGGCATCCGCAGGTGGTAAGGGGAATGTATTATAGACCACTCCAATAGAGTATGTATAACGGCTCTCTAACCGTCCGGCGACCATTCGCATCCATGCCATGTGCATTGCCGAAGTGAGCAATGCAAAATCAACGAGCGTTGCGTCAGTCAGTACTTTAAGCCTGTTACTTGGAACCGTTGGCGGCTCCAGCCAGCCAATAGGAATGTACTCCCTTCGCTCGGAACTAACCTCGGGAATCACCAGAAAAGGAGTCTCAGGAATTGTATTCACTTGGTAAAGTCTGGGGGTTCTGGCAAGCTTCTTTGTAGAAATACGCTTACTGGCTTCCCGATAGGCACGAACAGCAGCAATCCGTTTTTGAACATGGGGAAGTTGTGCCAACACACTCGGCGGAGCATCGTGTAATGCCAGAATCCACCGTTTCGTCCCATGCAAAAATTCACGCGCCCCCATGAAAGGTCGTACGAACGGGAATGCCTCCGGCTCAGTCTCCAAGAATTCATCCCGCTCTTTTTCTGTCTTGAAAATATAATAGCCTTTATCTATCGGCTGGGATCCCGTAATCATCTTCCTTAATCCATTGATTGGGCGGGTTTCTTCGTGTATTATGATTCTCGGATTCCCCAAACCGCTACCGTCAAACAAGTAGGGAGAAAGAATTGAGTGAGTGCTCTCCAACGACTCACTCTGAATATCGGCGTAACTGAACAGACGTTTCTCCTTCCGTGCATGCTCATGGAGGTCAAGACCAAGGATGACCACATGTACATGTGCCTTCCCTCTGGCATCCGATCCCCAGGCAAATGTGCGGTGAGCAAATGCAATCTCCAACTTATAACGATCAAATAGAATCGGCCATAACTGTCCGACCTGCTCTCCCTGCGTGATCGAATTGGTTGCGACAAATCCAATCCGTGCCTCACTGCCAGTATTAACATACTCGCCTGCTTTAATGAACCACGCAGCGACATAGTCAAGGGATCCCCCGCTTTTGCCTAATGCCGCAATGCGGTGTACCTGTGCCCGCTGATCCTTGCTCTGAAATTTCGCGCCCGCAAACGGTGGATTCCCGAATACAAATGAACAGTCCGATGGTGCAAGTACCGTCTTCCAGTCAATCTCCAGCGCATCTCCATGAACGATATGAGGTGAAGCCTCCAGCGGAATTCGGGTGTACACCCTGCCGAACTCGTGGCTGAGCTGATTATTCATAATGTGATCCATCATCCACAATGCAGTTTCGGCAATGCGAACGGGGAATTCGCTGATCTCAATCCCGTAAAATTGATCCACATCTACCAGAGAGAGCACAGAGATGTCAAACTCAATCTGTCCTTTCGATTTGGACTCGAAATGGATCTCCTTCAGGAGTTCAATCTCAAGCCGCCGCAGCTCCCGATAGGCGATAATAAGGAAGTTACCGCACCCGCAGGCCGGATCAAAGAATTTCATCTGCCCCAGTTTTTTCTGGAACCGGCGCATTTCCGAAACCCTCCGCGTATCTTTCCGGGATCGCAGACGGTCAAATTCATCACGTAGATCATCCAGAAAGAGCGGCTCAATCACCTTCAGAATATTCTTCTCGGTCGTATAGTGGGCCCCCTGCTCCCGGCGCTCCTGTGGATCCATCACCGACTGAAACAGTGCACCAAAGATTGCGGGCGAAATGTTTGACCAGTCAAACATGCAGGCATCAATCAGGGCCTGCCGCATATCCGAGTCAAACGAGGGAGTCCGAAGCAGGCCTTTGAATAACTCACCGTTGATATATGGAAATCGCTCCAGATCTTCATCCAGTGTGCTCGAACGCTCATCTTCCGGCGTGTTAAGGACTTCAAACAGTTGGATCAGCAAGGGGCCGAGGTCAAGGCCGTCCTCCCGCGTCCGTTCCTCAATGAAGTCAAAGAAAATGTCACGGGTATCAAAAATGCCAGTATCATCCGCAAACAGGCAGAAGACAATCCGGACAAGGAAACGCTCCAGATCATATCCGCGGTAACCAGCCTCATCAAGTCTGTCGTGCAAACGCCCGACCAACTCCGATGCTTTGATATTGACTGGATCCTGATCACGGAATACCCGACGCTGACTCCCGTTTATGAAGCCAAATGCCTCAACATTCAGATGCAGTTCCGCAAGAGAAAAGCGGATGACATTCCGTTCAGACAGGTCATGGAGCACAAAGGTCTGAAAATCACACACCAGAATGTAACGGGGCCGCTGATATTCCGGGAGTGCATCCGAGTAGTCCCCGGCCTGCTCGTAGCCTGCATCCAGATCGCCTCCCTTGCTTTTGTGCTCCGCAATCAGGAGACCCGGCCAGAACAAATCAATGAAGCCGGAGCGGTTGTCCAGTTTTGCAACATGCTGCTCATAGCGGGCAACGCTGCGACGGCGAATTCCGAAGACATCAAAGAAGTCGTTGTAGAAGCTCTGGGCTTCCCCTTTTTCATAGACCGCCCCATCCCATTCTCTGGAGAATTTAACGGCACGGGCACGAATCTCATTCCAGGAAAGACGCATCAGATTCTATCCCTCATTTTGAGGCTTAATGGATGCGTGGTTTTCTGATGGAGAGATATTGTCAAAAATATCCCGTATAACGGCCCGGTATCCAAATCAGAATCTCTCGTACGTTTCATTTGCTTCGGCATTACGATCACGGTTGACTATCCGCCCAAATATACAGCCTACGCCCCCGACATAGAACTGTACGGCCTCAGAGGATGCATTTCTGTGCGCTGAGTCTGTGTGGATCATTTTCCCTGCCCGCCCCGGAAAATACTTTCCCACGGTGCTGTTCATAGAATTGCACAATACCCTTCCAGCGGCCCCCGGCAAAGCTCCCCCTCGCTTTCTGTAAGTTGCCATGTTGTTGTACTCTCCCGCCGAATCACGATTTTGAATCATTGAAGGGGCTGAGGCTCCGAAGTTCGTTGATCAGATACGGGAGATCAATACGTGAATCTCTGGCTTAAAATAGCCGTAAATATCAGTTCAAGCCCAGGCAGAGGGGAGAGTGATTGTGGGATTGAGCATAAACAGGCCGGATATTTGTATATTGTTGCGGAGTCGTCTGGAACTTGGTATTGAGTGCAAAATGGCAATTCTCCATATCATCAAAAACTGTCCAGATCAGTTGGATGGACGAAGCGGCTTTGCCGAAACCACATCCATCCTTTCAAGTTTCACGTCTTTCTAACTATCGCTAAGGGAAATTGATGAGAACCGGCTTTGGCCGCCTGCATATCCTGTCACTGCTGGCCGCCGCGCTCTTTTTTATTGAAGCACTACCCGCCGAGGCGCAGCAGTCCGGAGATGCTCCCGTTGTCCGTATTGCGTTCCTCACCGATACAACCAATCCGTTCGCTGCGGAGATTCAGTCCCTCATTCAGCAGGAACTTCTTGCGCTGACCCGTGACGATTTTGATGCCCGGTTTCCCGATGAACTGGTGGTTACACTGGACAATCCAACTGCAGATGCCAGCCGGATCCTTGAGCAATTCGTCGCCGATGACCAAGTCACGCTGATCATCACACAGGGCTTTCTGTCCTCGGAAGTTGCTGCCCGCGGAGCGCCGTGGTCTAAACCTGTCATTGCGGCCAACGTATTTGATGCGGAACTACAAGGTTTTCCAGAAACTAATGGGGTCAGCGGCGTGGCCAACTTCACCTATGTCGCCCTTCCTCCGCCCGGACCTGTTGTTCGGGATCTGACCAGATTTCGGGAATTGATCAGTTTCTCCCAGGCAGCGATCCTGGTTGACGAAGCCGCCGCCGTTACATTTGAGACATTCATTGACCAGCTTTTGAACGCATCGGCAGAGTTGGGGATAACCCTGGAACTCGTACCTGTTGGAATAACCGCAGCGAGTGGACTTGACCGACTTCCTGATGATATCGAAGCCGTTTATGTCACCCCGCTGTATCGTATGGATTCGGAGGAATTTGAAGTTCTGACCCGCGGAATTGCAGCGCGTAACCTGCCTTCGTTCTCCTATTCCGCCAATGATGTGGAGAGGGGGATCATGGCCTCGCTAGGATCCGTTGACCTGCCGCTGCTCGCCCGGCGAATTGCGCTGAATGCGTACCGGATTTTAATCGGGGATGCCGCAGAGACACTCCCGGTAACCCTTGTGCCGGACGAAGAACTGGTGCTCAACATGCGCACGGTGCGTGAACTGGATACCGTGCTTCCGCTGGAAATGACCCTTGAAGCTGAGCGGCTCTATGATGCCCGTGAAGATTTTGATCGCAGTGTAACACTCAGGAGTGCAATGGAGGAGGCAATGGAAGCCAATCTGTCCCTCGCAATTGAAGATCAGGAAGTGCTGTCAGGATCTCAGGATGTTCGTCTGGCCAGATCTAATCTGCTTCCAAATCTGCAAGCCTCCGTTACGGGTGCCACAATATCAAAACAACTGGCCGAATCTTCTTTTGGGATACAATCCCAACACAGCATTGACAGTGAACTCACGCTTCAGCAACTGCTCTTTTCTTCCGAAGCCGTTGCAAATCTATCCGCCCAGAAATCACTCCAGCAGTCCCGGCAACTAAACCGAAACGCACTGGAACTGGATGTGGGACTGGAAGCTGCGGAGGCCTACCTGAATGTGCTTCGAAGCAAGACACTGGAACAGGTTCAGCAGGATAACCTTGATCTGACTCTCGCCTCACTGCGCATGGCGCGGCAGAGAGAGCGCATCGGCTCCGCAGGACCCGGGGAACGACTTCGTCTTGAAAGCGAACTGGCACGAAGACGAGGGGACCGCATTGATGCATACGCAATACGCTCTGCTGCAGAAATTACCCTGAATCAGGTCATGAATCGTCCGCTCAGTGAACCATTCGCCACCCCGGAAGCCGATCTGGAGGGGCGGGCGCTGTTGGAAGGAACGCTTGCGACCAGCTATCTCACCAACCTGAACCAATTTGAACTTCTAAGTGACTTTTTGGTGACAGTTGCCGTAAGCCTCTCACCGGAAATCCAAAGTCTGGACGCGATCACCTTGGCACAGGAAAGACTTCTGACCGCAACCCGCCAGGCCTTCTATCTGCCAACCGTGGGGCTTCAGGGGAATGTGTCGACGAATGTGCTCCGGGAGGGAGCCGGTTCCTCCTCATCCATGAATTTTCCAGGAGCCGAGCGGCCCGACTTCCCCTGGTCTGCAGGCATGTCCGTTAATCTGCCGCTATTTCAGGGGAATTCCCGATCCGCCCGAAGGGAACGAACCGCGGCAACACTCGCTCAGGTAGAACTTCAACGGGACATGGCCGTCCAGAGAATTGAGCAGAATGTACGTGTTCAACTTCAGTTCGCCCGCGCTAGTCTGGGTGTGGTAAGAGAAAGTGAAACGGCCGCACGCACGGCCCAGGAGTCGCTGGAACTGGTCACCGAGGCCTATGGGCAGGGACTGGTCACGGTCGTTGATCTCCTTGAAGCCCAGACCAACATGCTGCTCAGTAACCGGAACGTGACGAATGCCATCTTTGATTATCTGATCAACCTGAAGCGTGTAGAACGCGCCGTTGGGCGGTTTGAGGCGTTCGCAACCCCTGAAGAGCAGATCAATTTTATTCAGCGACTTGAAGAATACATCCAAAGCATAGATGGAGCATCATGAGACACCTTAAAATGAGGCATAATATTTTGGCTGTGGCCGTGTGCGTGATGGCGGCGGGTCTGGCGACCGGCTGCGGTAGCGAGGAGGAGGCCGCCGCCCCGGAAATTCGTCCTGTCCGCTATGCACAGGCCTTCCTCGCCGGCAGCAGCCAGACGCGAACCTTTCCGGGGGTTGCCCGTGCTGCTTCGGAGCAGAATCTTGCATTCCGGGTTTCCGGAACCGTTACCGATGTGCAGGTCAGCGTCGGTTCTGTCGTACGCAGAGGGCAGGTAATCATGCAACTGGATTCCGGTGACCTTGAACTGAGGCGGCAGCAGGCGGAAGCCGGTCTCGCACAGGCCCGTGCACAATCCCGCAATGCGAAGGCAAATTATGAACGGATCGTTGCCCTCTATGAAAACGGGAGTGCATCCATGAGTGAAATGGATGCTGTACGCGCATCCTACGAATCCACCAATGCCTCTCAGGCCTCTGCCGAGACGGCCCTGCGCCTTGCTGAACAGCAGGTAGCCTATACCCGGCTGCTCGCACCGGTGAACGGATCCGTAAGTCAGGTCGCCGTAGATTTGAATGAGGCCGTGGGGGCGGGGCAACCCGTCGTCGTCATCATTGACACCAGTGGGAATCCTGAGGTTCAGGTGACCGTGCCGGAAGTGTTTATTGGAAGCCTTCGCAGAGAATACCCTGCAGAGGTTGTCTTTGGGGCTCTTCGGGAAGGGACATTCCCTGCATCTGTCACAGAGGTGGGGACCGCGGCCACAGGTGCTGGCGGCTTTCCCGTGATCGTGCGTCTGGATGGGGGAACAAATATAACCCAGATTCGCCCCGGTATGGCCGCAGAGGTAACGTTTCGTATCAGCGGGGACTCCGAAGCCACGGGAGTACTCGTTCCTCCGCATGCCGTGGCACAGGATCATAAGAGCCGTTTCGTATATATACTGAATCAGTCAGACACTTTGGATATCGCCATTGCGGAGCGCCGGACTGTTGAAATCGGTGCTCTGACCCCCGATGGGCTGGAGATCCTTGGCGGCGTTACCGATGGAGAATATGTGGCTACCGCCGGACTGCAAACCCTGGTTACAGGGCAACAGGTTCGTCTCCTGGAATCACGTTAACGGATTGATCTCGTAATCCTTTTGCCATGGACCTGACCCGCCTTGCAATCAATAACCGTATCGTCACCTTTGTGGCGCTTACAGTCATAGTTCTGTCCGGTTTTTTTGCCTACCAGCAGCTCCCGCGTGCGGAAGATCCGGGCTTTCTGGTGCGCAGTGCCATGGTGCGTACGCAATTCCCGGGAGCATCCCCCGAACGGGTTGAACTCCTGATAACGGATCGAATCGAACAGGTTATTCAGGAGATTCCTGAAGTTGAAAACATCACTAGTGAGTCACGGACCAGCCAGTCCATCATCACGGTTGAGGTGCGCGAAAATGTAACGGAATTGCGCCCGGTCTGGGATAATCTGCGCCGGAAGGTCGAGGGAATGGTTGACCAGTTGCCGCAAGGCGTCGTGCCAATCATTGATGATGAACTGGGCGAGGTGTTCGGAACGATGATCACACTTACCGCCGATGGATTCTCCTACGCAGAGCAGGAGGAGATCGCCGAGCAGGTGCGTGATGTGTTTCTGCGAATCAATGATGTCGCGAAGGTCGAAATCAAAGGCATGCAGCAGGAGCGTGTCTTTGTTGATTTTGATAATGCACGGTTATCGGGACTAGGTCTGTCGGCGGCACAGCTTCAGGGGATCCTCCAGACGAGCAATATCATTATCTCAGGGGGAACCGTAGAGACCGGTGTGGAGCAGATCACGCTGGAGCCGAGTGGCAACTTTACCTCCGTGGACGATATTCGTCAGACACTGATTACTTTGCCTGGCTCTGGACAGACCGTCTTCCTTGGAGATGTCGCCGAGATTCGCCGAGGCTATGCGGAGCCTGCAAGGTCAAAAGTGCGTGCCAATGGAGCGCCTGCGCTGGCGCTGGGGATTTCTATGAGGGCAGGGGGCAATATCGTTCAACTCGGCGAAAATATCCGGGCCGCCGTCACCAGCCTGGAACAGCAGTATCCTGTGGGAGTCAACTTCGACTTTGTGGCATTTCAGCCCGAGGTGGTGGACCGGGCGGTGTCTACCTTCGTGGTTTCCATCTTCCAGGCGGTCGGAATTGTGCTGATCTGCATGCTCCTTTTCCTCGGTCTGCGAACGGGGCTGGTGGTCGCATCTCTTATCCCGATGACAATGCTGGCCACGCTGATGTTGATGCAGTTCTTCGGCATTGGAATGGACAAGATGTCGCTGGCTTCCCTGATTATCGCTCTGGGACTCCTGGTGGATAATGCGATTGTGATGAGCGAATCTATTCTGGTGCGGCTGCAGGCGGGAGAGAAAGCCCGGGCTGCCGCATTTGCGGCTTCAAAAGAACTGCGGGTTCCCTTGCTCATCTCGTCGCTCACCACGATTGCGGCATTCCTCCCGATTGTCCTTGCTGAAAGCGCAGTCGGGGAGTATACTGCACCGCTGGCGCAGGTCATTGCCATTACGCTCCTGTCCTCATGGGTTCTCGCCATTACAATGATCCCGCTCCTGTGCGTGATCTTCCTAAAAGTGAAAGGTGCGCGAAAAAATACAAATGGCGAGGCTGAAGAAGAAGCCGGCAAAGATCCGTTCGACTCGGCTTTCTACCGCTATTATCGTCGTGGACTTCAGTTTCTATTGAGGCGTCCCCTCATCACGGTCGCCGGGGCCTTTGCATTACTTGTTGTAGCCCTGGGACTCTTTCGTGTGATTGAACAGAGTTTCTTTCCCGACAGCAGCGAACTGCTGTTTTCTGGTGATTTCGAACTCCCGTACGGGACCTCCTTCGCCTACACGGAAGAGGCGATGTTGGATATTGAGCGTTTCCTGATTGAAGAACTTGCCGCGAACGGGGAGCGTGAAGGGATACGGAACTGGGCGTTTTTCATCGGTGGTGGAGTCTCCCGTTTTGCTCTGGGTTATAATCCAACGCAGCCTCGACCAAGTTACACGGCTTTTATCGGTAATGCTTCAAGTCTGGATGCATTGAGTACATCCATGGACCGGCTGCGCACCTACGTAGAGGATCATCATCCCGACATGGAGGTGACCCTGAAGAAATTGGCAGCGGGACCTGGGGATGCCAACCCCGTTGAGGTGCGCCTGTTTGGACCGGATCAGAATACACTCTTTGAACTGTCTGATCAGGTCAAGGCCCAACTGGCTTCGCTTGCGGGCACACGTAATATCACCGACGACTGGGGGTCACAGACCAAGAAACTGCTCATTGACATCAACGATGCACAGGCAGGGCGGGCAGGGATCACCAATCAGGATATTGCGATCTCCCTGCGCACGGCGCTGTCGGGATCCATGGTAACCGAATATCGTGAAGGAGACAAGGCGATCCCCGTGGTACTGCGCTCCGAAGTTGGCGACCGCGAAGATATCGGAAAACTGGAATCAATTAATGTCTATGCCCAGTCCGGCCAGAATGTGGCACTGAGTCAGGTTGCGGAGGTCGAACTCACCTTTGAGCCATCCAAGATTCTTCGCCGAAACCGTTCCAAAACCCTTTCGGTACTCTCGGATCTGGATCCCGATACGGATGTTTCCGCCTTCAGCATTGCCGCAGCAATGACTCCCTGGCTTGCAGAGCAGGAAAAAATCTGGCCGTCTGGATACAGTTATGAAATCGGGGGCACGTTTGAGAGTTCGGCCTCGGCCAATGCCTCCATTGCAGACAAAATGCCTCTGGCGGGTCTCTTGATTCTGCTACTGCTGGTTGGACAGTTCAATTCGCTTCGTAAACCTCTCATCATCGTGCTGACAATCCCGCTTGGGTTGATCGGAGTTGTGATCGGCCTCCTGGTTACGGGTCAGCCCTTTGGCTTCATGACGCTTTTGGGGGTGATTTCGCTGGCCGGAATTGTGATCAATAATGCAATTGTTCTCATTGATCGGATTCGAATTGAGATTGATGAGAACGGCCTTGCTCCCGGGGCGGCCGTTCTAGAAGCGGCGCAGCAGCGGCTTCGCCCGATAATGCTCACGACCGCCACGACGGTTGGGGGATTGCTGCCGCTGTGGCTGGGTGGTGATCCGCTGTTTGTGTCCATGGCGATTGCGATCCTGTTTGGACTGGTTTTCGCCACTGTCCTTACGCTCGGTTTTGTGCCGGCGTTTTATTGCCTGCTCTTCCGTGTGCGCGCTCAATAGTGTTCTAGAAACTGGCCATGAGTCTTAACTTGCGTTGGCGATCTTGAGTTTTCTGCGCTCCCATTGCATAGATTCCCGCATTCATGGACATCGGCCACATTGTTGACCGAGAACAGTTCTCATGAGGATAGGATTATCATCCCGCAAGATGAATACAACATTGGGAACGCCAGTTAAGAAAAGAATTTACAAATTTCTTTCCCTATACATACTTAAAGAAAAAATTCCTTACGGATGCAGGGGATGCATTGCCGCACTCCCATGGAGGATGTGATTGAAACGTCTACCTTTAGTGGGAAGAGCCTGGTCGGTTTATCCATTCCCTTAATTCTACTGAATACCCCGTTGATATTGAAAAACTTGCATCCCGGTTAGAGCAATCCATACTCATGCAAAGAGAAAGTGCGGAACGGAAGTGATCACTGCGTAAAAAGTATAAGAATGTCCCCATGTACATGCTCTGGCCCAAAATCTTCTGGGGCTTATATACTGTCGGATTGACCAGGATTGGGCGGGAAAACTTAATCCCGTTGATAGTTCATCCCCTGACCAACCATTCCCAATGTCCATAAGATGCCCACATCGTCCTTAGAGGTACCCTTTGCATGGTCACGCGACTTGTGCCGGTATGTGACCCCGATGAATGTTGCGAACGGACTCAAATGCAACTGTATCTGTCCGGTATGTAAAAAAAACTTGATTGCCAGGCAGGGGGACATCAAGGTCTGGCATTTTGCTCATACGTCAGAAGAGGATGATCAAGAGTGTAAAAATACGGGCATGACGGTCTGGCATAGAATGGTGCAGGATATTTTTCAGGATTCTTTGGGACAAGAGATTGATTTGGGGCTCTGCCAAAAAACATATATCAGAGAGGTCAAGGCCGAATATCAACTCAAACATTTTCCCCGTGTGGCCGACCTGATGGTCCTGCTTGAACCATCTGGATATGACCAGTTCTGGTGCGTGATTGAGATTTGTGTGACGAATCCAAAGGATGATGATTTTGCACTTGACATGAAACAGGCGGGGGCACCGGCTGTGGAGTTGAAAATTGAGACAGAATTTATGGAAAACAAAATGAGAATCACTGGTGAGGTTGAACCAATCATGGACAATCTGAAGAAGCGGATTCTGGAAAATTCAACTCCCGGCAGTCCATTTAATGCTCGGTGGATGTCTCTGGAAAATATTCCAGAGGGTCTGTATGCAAAAACAGCATTGAATCATGATATACCGTTTGACTGCCTGCCCGGCAATGAGCAGGAATTATCACCGGAGTTGTCTGCAAAGGTTTTTTATCTCCTGACGACTGCAAATTTGCCGAGGTCAATCCGGTATGCTGAAAAAATTGATGCCGGGTTTTGGAATTCTGTATGTGTCAGTCAGGGAATTGACATGAACGGATACTGTGCAGTGTGTCTTGCGAAGAAACCCAGTTCCGGCAATTGTCGGAACTGCAGATCCGTTTTTAAAAAGAGACTGAAAAAGCCAAGACTTGAGCGCCTGGAAAGATACAAGGCCGAGAAGCGCTTATACAAGGATCTTGATGATTGGGATTCGCTCAGGTTTCTCAGGGAGTACTGTACAGTTTGTGAAAACGAGACCGATCCCTGGCAGGATTTGTGCCAGGATTGTGAGGCGGAATGGAAAAAGGGGCAGATTAAGCAGATGCAGACATGGGGGACCGAATCAACCTAACCAAGCCTCGCAATCCGCGCCCGGAACAGGGAAAGGATTCGCAGTTTTTCTCTTCCTGAAAACATCTGAAGAAAAAAACTTTCCTTATAGATGGAGACTGAGAAATTCTCACACCATATTGGAGGAATGATTGAAGTGCCCACCTTTAGCGGAAAGGTTATGGTCTGTCTGCCTCCACTGAAACCGCCTGTTGATACTGGGAGACTTGCATTCAGAATGGAGCAGGCCGCCCATGCAGACGGACAACTTGATGGAATAACCAAAATTTAACCAAAGCGCCTTGCATCCCTATATTGCATAGGAGGCCGTTCCATCTTTACAGATTGAGGATGTACCGCACTAGTTGTCGCTAGATAATTATCTGGAATCTTCAGTAAGGAAAGGATTGTTCATTTTTCGTTCCTTAAAAATTCGTTAAGAAAATTTCTTTCCTTAAGGATTCAGCTTGAAGTGAACTTCGCCGTTTGAAAAACGACCGGGAGCCGTTCCGATAATCAAATATCCAGGCTCCTGCCACTCCATGGACTCCGATTAAAAGAAGATCGTCTGGCTATTGAACAGAACGATCCGTATGCTGTGCACATCCCAAGATAACTCACCAGATCTCTCAAATTCTATTCTCTAAATTACCTGGAATCTTCAGTAAGGGAAGGATTATTCATTTTCCGTTCCTTAAAAATTCGTTAAGAAAATTTCTTTCCTTAAGGATTCAGCTTGAAGTGAACTTCGCCCGTTTGAAAAACGACCGGGAGCCGTTCCGATAATCAAATATCCAGGCTCCTGCCACTCCATGGACTCCGATTAAAGAAGATCGTCTGGCTATTGAGCAGAATGATCCGTACGCTGTGCACATCCAAACTTGATCCCCACATCCCAAGATAACTCACCAGATCTCTCAAATTCTATTCTCTAAATTACTTGGAATCTTCAGTAAGGAAAGGATTATTCATTTTCCGTTCCTTAAAAATTCGTTAAGAAAATTTCTTTCCTTAAGGATTCAGCTTGAAGTGAACGGGGATACGCAACTGATATCCTGCAAGTAGATTAGGATATGATGTTTTTGGGCACCCCCCGTGATGATGAACGGTTATGCCTAACAAAAATGGAACAAAGAAAGGATTGCAGAGTTTTCTATCCTTATCTGTTCTCTGGGCAAATTCTCCTTAATACACACCAGTCAATGCAACTTAATAAATTTCCAGACTATATTGGGCAGAAGGTTGAGATATCAACTGTTGGCAAAAAAGTACAGGCGTACATACCTCCACCGTTTCCACTGAAACCGCCGATTGATCTTAGAAAGTTAACGTCCAAACTTGAGAAAGCCACCTATGCAATTGGTCAATTAGATGGAATGACCAAAATTCTGCCAAGCACTCCAATTTTTCTGCATACATACGTCAGACAAGAGGCAGTCCTATCATCTCAAATTGAAGGTACACAATCGTCTCTGTCCGATTTGCTGCTTTTTGAAGTTGAAAGCATCCCAAAAGTGCCTCTGGACGATGTTCAAGAGGTATCTAACTATGTTGAGGCCTTGGAACATGGCTTGTTAAGGATGAAAAATGGATTCCCTTTAAGCCAGCGTTTGATGCGGGAGATGCATGGGATCCTGCTATCTACAGGACGCGGGAGCAGAAAAGATCCTGGAGAATATCGTCGTCATCAAAATTGGATCGGAGGGCGAGACCCCAAAAATGCTCAGCACATTCCTCCACCTACCGCATATATTCTAGACCTCATGAGCAACCTAGAGTTGTTTATTCATAATGATCATTTAGATATCCCTATCCTTATTCAAGCGGGTTTAATTCATGCTCAATTCGAAATCATTCATCCCTTTCTGGATGGCAATGGTCGACTCGGAAGGTTGCTGATCACACTCCTACTGTGTGAACGTGGATTGTTGAAAGAACCGCTCCTATATCTTAGTCTTTTCTTTAAAACGCACAGATCAGAGTACTATGATCTATTGCAGCGAGTTCATACACATGGAGATTGGCAGTCTTGGCTTGCATTCTTTTTGGATGGAGTATATAAGACAGCTGAAGGGGCAACCACTACTGCAGCAAGACTTATAGAACTTTTTGATAAAGATCAGAGTCAGGTAAGAAACTTAGGCTCATCCTCCTCAATACTTCTTGTACACCAAGAATTTCAGGAACGACCAGTCCTTACCGTTTCACTCACGGCAGATCGTGTTGGCATCTCGCCACCTACTGCAAGAAAAGCGATCCGGCGCCTCCAGGATGTCGGAATCGTTCGAGAGGTAACGGGAAAACCCCGCAATCAGGTATTTGTGTACGAAGAGTACCTGAAAATCCTGATGGAGGTGACCGATCTGGATATGCCGTGATCTTCCTCCGGATTCCTTTAGAAAAAACTTTAGTTACCCTGCAGAAACTTGAGCCGCTATCTTTGGCAATCAGGGTGGACTTGAAATCGTGATACGGAATCCTGCCCGAAATCCCGATTGGCAACCCGGTCAGCGGAGGCGCTCTTTGTGCTCAAGATACAGCGTACGAAACAGCATGAACGAGGTCTGCGCCGTCTCCCGTGTGAACCAGTAATTTACCCCGGCTCCCACTGCGGCACCGGCCAGTGGAATCGTCTGTAACAGTTTGCGTCCAACCAGATTTTTCGACAGTTCCCTCGGTATATGACGGGACTGATCCGAAAACACCCCGCGCACGCGCCCCCGATACGTCCCGCCGCCTGCATAGGAGGCCGCTGCAATGCCAATCTCATGCTTCGCACCGCTGCGGGCTTCCCGTGAATTTGCGGCCGCTGCATTATAGATGGACAAAATGACCGGGCCGTGCTCCGGCCCGGTCATCGGGAATCCGTATGCGGCTCCAATCCTCTGGATGAGATGAAGGTTGATCGCAAAAAGCAGGGGGATATCCGCTACGATCAGAACCGCGCCACCCAGACCGGTTCCCCCTCCGCTGAGTGCGGCCAGAACCGTATTCTGGGTGAAGAGGCCTTTGGCCAGTTCATCCAGCGTTTCCAAAGGGGCACCACGCAAGTCTTCAATCTTTTCATGCTCCAGCCCTTTCCGTTTTGCTTCCGATTGGATTCCGCTCAGATCAACGGCCCATTTCGTGGTATCGTTCAGTCTGGATAAAAAAGCACCAATCGCCTCACTCATCTGGTCCACCAACTGGGCGGGCACCACCTGCTCTACAGCCCAATCTACGGGGCGCATTACCCAGTCCATGGCTCTGGCCGCCAGAGAGGCATCCCCGCGCAGCCACATGTCCACCTCCTTCTGCACAGATTTTTCGTAGTCAGTAAGCCGCATGGTTTTTTGAAACTGATAATTGTAGTGATCTATAGAAACAGCAGACCCAATATTCCTACTCCTACGCAGTAAAAGGCAAATATATGCAGTCGGCCGCGACGGACAAATCCAAGTACGATATGAATCGCGAATATACCGGTCACAAATGCAATGGCGGTACCAAGCAGTACCGGGAACCAATGGACGGTTTCGGGTGACTGTATCAACTCCACCCCTTTGACCAGTGTTGCGCCAAGGATGGCAGGCAAAACCATAATGAACGAAAAGTCTGCCGCTGCCTCCGGCTTGATCCCTGATAATAATCCGGTGCTGATCGTTGCCCCTGATCTGGACATGCCGGGGAGCAGGGAAACGGCCTGTGCTATGCCGATCAGGATGGATTTCCAGAGTGTCACCTCGCCTCCCCGGGGACGAGCCAACCGTGTAGATCCCAGAAGCCCCCCCGTAAGGATCAGCATCATACATGCAAACCAGGGACGCGCATAGGTCCACTCCAGTTGGGTGTCAAGAAACACATAAGCCAGACCGGACGGGATACTGGCACAGATCACCTGCCAGGCGATCCGTACATTGGGATTTGTCTGGTATGCCTGTCTCGGATGGATCAGTGTACGGATTGTGTCATCCACGATTATTTTCAGCCGGTTTCGGTAGACCGTGATGATACTGAGGGCCGTTCCTGCATGAAGGAACACCTCAAAGGAGACATCTGGTGTAAGTTCTAATCCCAGAACATACTGTGCCAAAACCAGATGCCCCGAAGAAGAAACCGGAAGGAACTCCGTCAAGCCCTGCAGAAGTCCAAGAATCGCCGCCTGCCACCACGTCATGAAAATATTTGTATCGGTAAAGGAACGGGAAAATACTTCACGGGAGCGCAGGTTCCACCATCACCACTTCTTCCCGGCTTACTGTAACCTCGCCAAGTGGAGTCCCACGTACCTTACGAACATATTTTCTGGGGGTTACGATGACTGGAGCAATGCTGCTGGTGCGTGCCTTGCTGTGCCAGGCTGCAATCGCCGCCGCCTGTTCAATCAGATGGCGGCTTGGCTGCACATCACGTTTCGGAAGCCGCAATATCGCGTGGGCACCGCTTACTCCACGCGCATGAAGCCACAAATCGAAGGGGCGGGCATGCCGAAGCGTAAGCATCTCACTTTCTTTTGCATTACGCCCAACCCATAATTCATACGAAGGCGCAAGAGCATAGCGACGGAATGGCCGCCCGGGAACTCCCGGCTTTGTGCGTCCCCTCTGAAATGCTTTCAACTCCTTATAGGTCTTCGCCCTTTCCAGTTCCGCCAAGTCTCTCTTCAATGAGAACACTTTCTCTTCGACCTGCCTGATCAGTGTATCCAGATGGGTCCGGGATGTGCGTGCCTTTCGGGCTTTTAAATAATAGCGCTCGGCATTCTGCAGTGAGTTTAATGCCGGATCCAGAGACACCGTGACCTTTGTTCCCGGATGAAATACATCCGGCAGTTCCACACGGGAATTGCCGGCGGGCAGCGGTGGCGAAGCCATCAGAATATGCCCGATCCGTTCGTATTCATCTGCGCGTGAGGGGCGTGAACGTTCCATATGCATTCGCTTTGCCGAGCGCTCGGTCTTGTCTAGTATCCGCACGAGGTTTCTTCGCAGCGGCTCATACTGGGCACGGTAGGCTCTCTCGGAGAGTATGCGCTGTGCATAGGTGCGCAGCGCATCATCCACATCATCATATTTCTGCCCCTCCGCGTCCATTCGCCCGGCAAGAGGAATCAGAGAAAGTGCGGGCGGGTTTTGATAGACATACAATGCATCTCGGGTATTCAATAATCGCAGGTGCAATGCCTGCGCTGCTTCATAGACTGCAGCGGGGGTCGGTAGATCTGCCCCTTCGCAGGGCTTCAGCACCTCTTGGGCCTGATCTCGATTGAAACGCACATAGATGCGCTGCAGTGCTTTGACCCGGTTTTCTGCCGCCGAATTCCATTTGGTGGTGAACTCGGTCAGACTTTGAGGCTCCGGTGCCGCGCGTGCAGGTGAGAACTCCGCCGGACCACCTTTACGAAATGCTTCCTGAACATGTCCGCTTTCATTTCCCAGAAGCACATTCGCCCGACTCCCGTACAGATGCGCCTGCAGTTGAAGCCCACCCGTAAACGCCAGGATCAGAATTCGATCCCCCTCGGAAACACGCACGCCTGTAACGGACTGCTGCCGCAGTGTACGAAAAAGAGATTTTGCATTACGCCGGGGGCGACCAGCATCCTTGCGTCGAAATGCGCCAACGATGGGTGCATGCGTCAGAAACGAGATCGCTGTGGTTTCTGTGTGGTGCTCCAGTGCAATAATGAGTTCCCCAGGTGCATGGCACCATGCATCCGTGAACGCAGCACCCAGAATGGATTGATCCCAGGTATGGGCAAGCCTGTGGAGAATATAGTAATTGTTGAGCATTCCCGGAAAGATAATGCGTAACCGATCATTTCATGCGAAAGAGTTGATGGTTAGTACCGGATCACCGATTCCTGCCGCGGCGACCTTTCCAGGGGATGGATTATTTGAACGGTATTAAAGTTTGGATGCACAATCACAGTCTGATCTTTCCCAATTGCCGCTAGTACACGAAGTTGGCAGAAAAATGGAAAATCACGGACTCTGCTAGAACAATTACCAGAGGATCAGGTACCATATGCGTATCTCACAGAGAGTTTAGATGAAAAAGATTTGTCACTTCGCATTGATGATCATCTTATCCTCCCAGGCCCAGACCGTCTGGGCACAGTCGACTCACTCGAGTATTCGTGGATCCCGCGTAGCATGCGTAAATAAGATGGCATCTGATCATGCGTGCAGGGATATTGACCTCCTGGCCCGCCTGTCTAGAGTGGATATGGAGGCGCAGGAAATCCTGCTCAACGATATCTGGGGTTGGACCGATCCAGACACAAAACGTGAATATGCGCTCGTGGGTACCGCAAAGTTTGTGGCTTTTGTGGATGTGACGGATCCCGTCAATCCCATCTACCTTGGAAAACTTCCAGGTCATGATTCGCAGTTTCCCATCATTTGGCGGGATATGAAGGTCTACAACAACCACATGTATGTGACCGTTGACGGGGGCAACAACGGAATGCAGGTTTTTGATCTTCGTCAACTGCGCGACGTTGTGGGAACTCCCCGGGATTTTAAAGAAACTGCACATTACGATGGAATTCTAAAAGCGCATAATTTGGCGATCAACGAAGAGACCGGCTTTGCATACATTACCGCTTATCGCCTTTCACGCTCAGATGAGGGTGTAAAAGACACCTGTAATGGCGCGGGACTGCACATCGTGGACATTCGAGATCCAGACAATCCGACGTATGCAGGCTGCTTTGCAGATCACAACACCGGTTATGCAGGGAGCGGGTATTCCCATGATGCGCAGTGTGTGATCTACCGCGGCCCGGATGCAAACTATCAGGGCCGGGAGATCTGCATCGGATCGAATGAAAACCACATCAGTATTGCTGACGTAACGGATAAGACAAATCCTGTATCTGTAGGAATTGCAACGTATCCCAACGCGGGATATGCACATCAGGGCTGGCTGACTATTGATCAGGAGTACTTCATCATGAATGACGAACTTGACGAAGCAAACCCGGATATCGCGAACACACGGATGATCATCTGGGATCTGCAAGACCTTGAAGATCCAGTCTATCATTCTGCGTTTTATTTTTCCTCTACCGGTGCAGATCACAACCTTTATGTGCACGGGGATTATGTGTTTGCGGCCAACTACACAGAGGGGCTCCGCATTGTGGATATTTCAGATATTAATCAGCCCCGCGAAATTGCATTTTTCGACACGCATCCAGAGCGCAGCACTGGTCTTGACGGAGCCTGGAGTTCGTATCGATTTCCCCGAAGCGGTACGACCATCGTCGGGAGCCACCCGCATGGACTGATGATATTGGATCCGCGCTCGGTCATTGTCGCCACACATACCGAAACATCCGTTACAATTCCAGAGGCTTTCTCGCTGTCGCCCGCGTACCCAAACCCGTTTAATCCTGTAACCTCCGCCATACTCTCACTGCCTGAGCAGGCCGAGGTTCGTGCCGAGGTTCTGGATTTGCTCGGACGCTCTGTTGAAGTACTAGAGGATGGTGTCCTGTCTGCCGGGGAGCATACGCTCACCTTTGATGCCAGCCAACTCCCGAGTGGGACCTATTATATTCGTGTCCAAACCGACGGATATTTGGCCGGTACCCGGGCTATTCTGGTCAAGTAAGAAATTTCAGGACGGCAAAGCCTCCTGCCAGCAGTACGGTGAAGGCGACTGCAAGCCAGTTAAAGTAGCGATCAATAAAGGCCTGTACAGGCTCTCCAAATCGCCAGATTAAACCGCTCACGAGCATGAACCGGGCCGTTCGGCTAGCCGCAGATGCCAGCAGGAATAATGGAAAAGAAATCCCGAAAGCGCCCGCGCTGATGGTGAACAGTTTGTACGGTACCGGTGTGAACCCGGCAGTGAATATAATTGCAAAGCCCCACTCTTCAAATTTTTGGCCCAAATCCGCATAGACCGCCTCGTTGAATCCAGGCACGTTGTGAAAGAAAAACTGTGCAAGGGGCGTGAACCCATCCGCAGCGATCCATGCATAATGGCCGAGCATATAGCCGACTGCGCCTCCACATAAGGAGCCGACGCTGCAGATCAGTCCAAAGTACAGTGCTTTTTTTTGCCGTCCCAGTGCAAGTGCAATCAGGAGCACATCCGGGGGGACTGGAAAGAAAATTGATTCACAGACCGCCAGCACAAACAGCGCCAATGCTCCGTAGGGGGTTTGCGCCCAGCTGAGTACCCAGTTATATAACTGCCGAATCCAGTGCAAGGCTAACTGTGCTCGTCAATGCACTCCCGAAAGAGTGGATGGTGATAGACCTCAGTTGGACATTGCTCGATGAATACATCAACATAAGTAGGATCCAAAGCGAAGGATTCGCGGAGTGCATCCAGACACGGCTCAATCTGTCCCAGCATAAATAGAACACCGGAATAATGATACCAGGTCGCTGCATACTTCGGCTGCAGGTGGAGGGCATGCTCATAGGCCGTACAGGCTTCCTGAAGTTTTTTGTTGACCGAAAGCGCGGATGCATACCGCATCCATACATGATGACTCTGCGGTTCCAGTTCGGTCATTTTCTTGAAGGATCTCAGGGCTTTTCTCGTATAGCCCGCCCGCATCTCCGCATCGGCTTTACTGTACCAGTACTCGGAACTCCTTGGATTCAATTCCGCCGCCCGTGTGTGCGCTTTCGCGGCTAACCGATATCTCTCTTGAAGCATATACTCCCGCCCTAAACCATTCCAGGCTTCCGACAGGTTCGGGTCCAGTCGGGAGGCCTTTTGGTAGAGGCGAATACTGGCTTGGTGATCCCCCCGTTCGGCCATGACCAGTGCCATATTGCAATAGGCCGGCGCATCCTCCCCCTTGCGTTCGATCACTTCTTGATAACAGGCCAGCGCCTCATCATAACGCTCAAGAATAGAGAGGATATTTCCCCGGTTATAATACGCGGGGACAAAATCGGGATCGATATCTAATGTTAAATCATAGCAGCGAAGTGCATCTTCCATGCGTCCCATTCTGGCGAGCACCACGGCTTTATTGAACCAGACCTCACAGGAATACGGATCCAGATCAATCTGATGGTCATATGCGTCCAGACATCCCGTAAGGTCTCCCAGAATATCGTAGCAGTACCCAAGTTCAAACCAGGCTTCGGGATGCTCTGGATTCATCTTAATACAGGTTTCCAGAGCCGCCGCTGCATCGGGAAAATTTTCTGCCCGAATCATTGCGTACCCGATATAGAAATGAGCATCATCATTGAGCGGATCTACACGGATTGCATCGTAAAAATAATTCAGGGCCTCCTGATGATGTCCCATCATGTCCAGCGTGATCCCTAAATTCAGAAGTACCTCGCTATCCGCCGGATTCAGACTCAGCGATTTCTCAAATGCCTGCTGCGCATCTTCCAGATGTCCCAGGTTGCCCATCAGGATCCCACGCCTCAGCCATGTGTACGAGCAGAACGGCTGTCTTGCCAGAATCTTGTCTATGACGGTGAGGGAGTCTTCGATTCGTCCGGTCTCGAAATAATGCAGTGCAATGTCCTCCAGCGAACTCACGTCAAAATACGCCTCTGGCCCCCCGCGCTCAAAGGCATTAATCAGCGCATGAAGGTCTTCTTCATCAAACGGATCATCATCCCCGTAACTAAAATCAAATGTACTCATTGAACTAGTCTTATGGTCCCCTGCAAATTTACGTCAATATCTTCGGAACGTCAAAATTTTGGGCGTATTTGAGGTCAAAAGTTTTTTGTTCTGGTAATTCTTAAGCATTTAAGCCGGAACCCTCCAGGGTTCCCGGTGTAGACAGCCACCATCAAACCGCAGTACGTTGGCAAAACTCTCCCAAATCCAGCATGAGGAAGTCCGAGACCACTTCCGGTCATTCCTGAAGCAGCGCGGTCTTCGGGAGACCAGGGAGCGCCTTACTGTGCTTGATGCCATATACGAGGTCACGGGGCATATTGATGCGGATGCACTGCACCTTCGCCTGCAACAGCAGGAGCATTCCATCAGCCGCGCAACCGTCTACAACACACTCAGCCTTCTATTGGAGTGTGATCTGGTGGTGCGCCACCAGTTTGGTAATTCGCAGGCCAAATATGAGTCCTCTTATCTTTTCCGGCAGCATGATCATCTGATTTGTCTGGACTGTCAGGAGATCATGGAATTCTGTGATCCCCGTATCCAGAATATCCAGGAGATGGTTGCCGATGTCTATGCATTTGAGATCAAGCGGCACGCGCTCAATCTCTATGGTCACTGCCAGCGGCCCGACTGTGCGAACCGCCGCACATCCCGGCCGGATACAGCGACTTAATCCCGTCGCATAAATCCGCAGTCCCTCTCTCAACGTTTTCGACAGAATTGGAGATATGTCATCGGCAGGTGGACGATTTCGTTCAGGATCATTGCATGATTGAGGTGTTCATCCCATAAGAAACGTGCGATATATTGAAGGATGTCCGCAGATCCCGGAGCGTATTTCTCTGAAGAGGCTCTGAAATAAAACGTTTTGGTGACATCAAAAATAAATGACGTTACACAGCCGGGCACCTTTCCATATTATTCACCACTGCCCGGAAGTCTCCGTCCGCACTATAAAGAATGGTCCCCGTTGACATGCGCAGGGGCCGACGATATGCCCGGCCCAGATTATTCCCATTCCGCTAAGTGCATGCATCTTCTCGGTATCGGCAAACGGATCACGTAGGGGGGAACTGGGCAGAAATGGGAGTATTCTTCATGAGTTTGTGTTTACGATGGAACTCCATATATCTTGCGGCAGCGGGAGTCCGCGGTTCAGCCAGTCATGAATCTGTTTCAGGCCTGCTACTTGATAAATGGGGATCTCTATTTTTGCTGACTTATTTCCAATCTCACTACTCTGTTTGGAATTACGCGCAAGTACGAGTATTTGTGGGGTAGCGTTCACACCTTGGATGTTCGTCGAGTAGATACTTGCTCCTGTTCCATGCCATTTCTGTCCTGTCATTACTTCATCGAAATAGCCGAACTTATTCAAATGAGTAATGCCATCCGCGGTTATCCAGTCAACCGACACACCAATTACACTGAAGGCCCAGCCTTGATCATCAGCTTTGCGCTGCAGTTTCAATTTAGCCTCTTCAATTAATCCCGGCAGGGAACGGTCATTGCTATATCCGCAGGTCGACGATCCAATAAACACCATTACAAGTTCCTTATCAGGAATTGTTCCATAGGACGGAATATATCTGGGGTGTACGCCCTCGGTATGCCAACGAAGTTCTATGATAGGAATAAAATGGAATCTTCCACTGAAGCCTAAAACAAATGAGGCAGAGATCAAGATGATCGCAGACAACCTCACCAGAGACTACCTATTCCGATAATGTTAGACTTTACTCTCATTCAGTTTACCTAGCCTCAATGCCTATTGGGATTTGTGGATCCGAATCTGAGGAAACCCTAAATTTTCTGTTGTAGTGAAGCGATAGGCCCCGTCTATCCCTCTCAATATCTCTCCAATTCTTGGGCCTGCCGCTCCCAGATAGATACCGAGTCCAGTTTGTGCATGGACTCTGAACGCGTGGCTGTCCGAAAATTTTTTCGGTCCGGATGAAAACCGTGAGGGTTTTTCGAGGAAAACATAAACCGCATAAAAATACTCCCCATCAGAAAACAATGCCATAAACACGGATCCATCAACTTCGTGATTCACTGCAATGTACGTTTTCCCGTCCTCCCGGTATTGTTTATATCCAACGGAGCGATAATCTGGAAAAGTAACCTGCCAGAGTGTTTCACCCTGATCTGAATAGCCAGTCATTGCAGGAATGTCATTTGCGACTAATGCAACGGTTTGATGCTCAGAGTTACAGGCAATGAAGGTGTCGTTTGCAAAAGAATGCACAGGAAATGGATCGTCGTAGTCATACGCCTCTCCAAAAGACGTAACCCATGTACCGTCTAGCGTGTACTTATGAACGATCTTCCTTTCAGTGGGGGCCTTCAAGCTATAATCAATAAGGTAGTAGTGTCCATTCATTGCACACATTCTACCATTCATGCTTGGATATTTCGGCCGCTGGGTTGCCGCAAGTACGAATGATGAATCCTTACGTTCAAAAACATGGTTTATGAATTGATCAGCAATTATGACTTGATTGCGATCAGGGAAAATGGTCATGCCAAGAGGGCTATCAAGTTCCCCTGGCCCGGTTCCTGAAGAACCAACATTTGCTATCCAGTCTCCCTTATAATCATAAGCCCGAACTTCCTCATGGACGACATCGAAATAATAAATCGTCCCGTTACCATCGGTCTTTAAATTCCAGACAATCCCGAGCATTTGAGAATAATCTCCCTCATTGACCCCAATCTCTACCACATCCGATGAATCCCATTTCCAGAAATCAGCGCCGTCCACTTCGTGTCGCAATTCAAAGCGGGAATCCGAAGAAACAGGAATATTCTCTTTGGTAGGATGAATCACGACCTGAGAAGATGCTGACGCATGAAGCGAAAAAAGCAGAACGGCAGAAAATACAAACCTGCCCTTGAAGGGAAAGGAGAAAATGGTGTTATGCAGAACCTCTGGCAAAAGCTTCATCAGATCAATCGTATTTGAATAAATGACCCCAATCTGGTTAGTCAACCATAATCCCCAAAATCAAGGTCTCAGGTTATACAGGTCAAATCGCTTGATTTCCCTGCACGAAAGTGTTTTTGCAAAGTATCCACAGGAAGTACAGAGATGTACTTCCTGAGATATGGAACATCATCAATTCATGCCACAATCACAGGTTATGCACCCCCAACCTGTTCTGTCACAGCCGGTATTCGAACCCGACTTGTTTGAGCACCAGCCCAACCCCCCGACTCCATTGCAGACATCGTTCTCGCAGTATTCAAACTCAACGGTGGCCGTTGCTCGCTCAAGCAGCGTACCACCGGTATAGGTTAGGAATGATAAAACGAGCACTACAATTGCACGCACGGACCAAAACTTAATTCTGTTTGTTGTGATTTGCTGATTTTAGTGTTAAAGAAATAGAGTCAAATTTAGAGACGGTGTCTTAGCGGCGTACCGCACCGCGGCAACCGCAATTGCCCTCAAGGCTCTTGCAACTGCTACAGACACAGAATTCTAAATGACCAACACGAACATTGAAGTCCTGCGAAGAGCATCTGGCTGTTTCACAGCCGCCGGATCGCAACCCAGAAATACAATGTTCTGGCTTAAGGTACAACATTCTCTAGAAAGATACAGCATCCGTCCTGATTTTCATTTTCTGAACTATGTTCGCGGTGCTGTGAGTTCTTTTTGGGGATGTGTCGTTTTCAGCGGGGTTGCAGACAGGCACAACTGCAATCACTTAAATGTCCGCATTCACGAACTTACAGCAAACGCCTCCTTGTCACCTTAAGAGAATGCAACTGCTCAGGGATTCCATATAGAGTCAGGTCGGTACTACTCGAATGTACCTGACCTGGTGACCGAGTGCATCTCATCCGCGCCTGCGAGGTCCAGTTCGGCACCCGTCCAGACTGAAACGCGGCTGGAGATCAAACGCAGGCCTTCAGCCTGTGGATAAAGTCCAGAAAAAATCTGAGCAACGCTTTTCGGGTTGGTTTTTGGAGATTAAACTGCTCAAAATAGCCATAGAAGAGAGATTTTTCGCCCTTCAGAGTCTCAAAAAGGACGCAAAATAGATGGTTTGGCCATCTATGATACGCAGTTGCGCTGTCTGACTCAGTGATCATATTTTATTCACGGGCTGCTGGCCATCCTCAATTGGAGTCCGTCAAGGCCGCTTAACAAATCAAGCATCATCGTTTCGCCGTTTGGAACGAACACTGGATTCCTCTCGGTTTATTCATCGGCCGTGAACAGAGTCATCCTGCGCGGGCATGCATCCCCAAACCGCCTGCTGCGGAACCATATTTGGGTGATTTGCATGGCCAGACTCAGGCCGGGAGAAGTCCGGATCTCCTGAACCTGCGGGAGTGGCTTATTCCTCAAATTTCCGGAACGCAACCGAAGTGTTGTGGCCGCCAAATCCAAATGCATTCGAAACCGCCACATTGACCGGACGCTTCTGCGGCGTATTGAACGTATAATTCAGATCGCACTCCGGGTCCGGATGCACAAAATTGATGGTCGGGGGCACGCAGTCATTGCGAATGGCCTGAATCGTTGCAATAGCCTCTACCGCCCCCGCCGCTCCCAGCAAATGGCCGGTCATGCTCTTGGTCGAGGAGAGATTCATCCGGTAGGCATGACTGCCGAAGACATTCTTGACAGACTTCGTTTCTGCAATGTCTCCCAGTGGTGTGGAGGTGCCGTGCATGTTGAGATAATCTACCTCCTCCGGTGCCAGATGCGCATCTGCCAGCATATTCCGCATGGCCAGCGTTGCCCCGCTTCCCTCGGGGTCAGGAGCCGTAATATGGTTTGCGTCTGCACTCATGCCGATACCGATAATTTCGGCATAGATTTGTGCTTCACGTGCCTGTGCATGCTCCAGAGATTCAATCACCAGTACGCCTGCCCCCTCTCCCAGCACGAACCCGTCGCGGGTCTTGTCAAACGGGCGACTAGCGGCTGCCGGATCCTCGTTTCGGGTGGAGAGTGCACGCAGTGCATTGAAGCCCCCGATCCCCAGTTCGCTGATCGCGGCCTCGGTCCCGCCGCACAGCGCCGCATCAATCATTCCCCGCTGCATCATCATGTAGACATCACTGATGTTGTTGTTCCCCGTCGCACAGGCACTTACCACACAGTAGTTCGGCCCGCGAAACTTATAGCGGATGGAGATGTGACCACTCACGATATCCGGGATCAGCTTGGGAATAAAGAACGGCGAAATGCGGCGCGGGCCCTTGCCCAGATAGGCGGAGGTCTGTTCCAGAAACACCTGAATCCCGCCGATCCCGCTCCCGATGATGACCGCCACCCGGTCCCGTTCATCCTGAGACATACGCTCGGGCGCAAGCCCTGAATCTTCAACGGCCTGGACCGCTGCAACCACGGCATACTGCGCGAACGGATCCATTTTGCGGGCTTCACGGCGGTCAAAATGATCCATCGGATCAAACCCCTTCAACTCGCAGGCAAACTTGGTTGCGAAGCGCTCTGTATCAAAGTGGGTAATAGGGGCAGCCCCACTCCTGCCCTTCATCAGCCCATCCCAGAATTCATCCAGAGAGTGCCCCAGGGGCGTGAGCATCCCCATTCCCGTGACAACAACGCGGCGCGGCTTGTCTTGAATCGCCATGCCTCTAGGCTTCTAAAAGAAGAGTTATCCGCTCTTTTTCGTGAGATACTCTATGGCATCTCCAACGGTGGCAATCTTTTCAGCATCCTCATCCGGGATACTAATGTCGAATTCTTTCTCGAATTCCATGATCAATTCAACCGTATCAAGCGAATCCGCCCCTAAATCATCCGAGAAAGAAGCCTCGGGGGTAATTCCATCCTCGGCAACCCCCAACTGATCCACCACAATTGCCTTGACCTTATCTGCAAGTTCTGACATAATTATCTGATTAGTAGCTTATTTGAAGAAACCGCAGCGATTATTCGTGCGGCAAAGGACAACTAAATTACGGCAAATTCATACAACTTTCCCTAAAGTGCCTGAATTCCACCGTAAACAGGGGAGTTGAACCAACAAGAACCGCAACCGGTTCAAACGCCCCCATTTGATTCTATTTAGCTTATGCCCAATTACTTATTCACATCCGAGTCTGTGTCGGAGGGACACCCGGATAAGGTTGCCGATCAGATTTCAGACGCAATCCTGGATGCATACTTAGCCCAGGACCCCGACAGCCGCGTGGCCGTTGAGACGATGGTGACCACTGACAAGGTGGTCCTCGCGGGAGAGGTGCGATCAGAAGGTGTGATCACATGTAACGATATCGAGGAGATTGTCCGCAGGGTTGTCCGTAATATCGGTTATGTCTACCCTGATCTTCATTTCAATGCGAATACCCTTGAGGTAACCAATTACATTCACAATCAGAGTGATGATATTGCTCAGGGAGTGGACGCAGATGCCGCCAGCGGGAAACCCCAGGGGGCCGGCGATCAGGGGATGATGTTCGGGTTTGCCTGTAAGGAGATTGAAGAAGACGGCCAGGGGAATTCGGTGCTGATGCCCATGCCACTCTACTATGCACATGGACTGGTAAAAGAATTGGCACGCATTCGAAAGAATGAATCCATCATGCCCTATCTGCGCCCGGATTCCAAAAGCCAGGTCACCGTTGAGTATGGCCAGACCGGGCGAACCCCCAAAAGAATTGACACCATCGTGATTGCAACCCAGCATGATGCAGGCGTAGAGCAGGATCAGATCAAACAGGATCTGAACGATCATCTTCTGCCGCGTGTGATTGCTGACCATCTGCGGGATGGCGAAACCAAACTTATCGTGAACAAGACCGGGAAGTTTATTGCGGGCGGCCCGCACGCCGATGCGGGACTCACCGGACGCAAAATCATTGTGGACACGTACGGCGGCCGGGGAGCACACGGCGGCGGTGCCTTCAGTGGAAAAGATCCATCCAAAGTTGATCGCTCCGCTGCCTATGCCGCACGGCATGTTGCCAAGAATCTGGTGGCCGCCGGTCTAGCCGATAGGGTCGAAATTCAGATTGCCTATGTCATCGGCAAAGCGGACCCCGTATCCATCTTTGTTGACTCGTCCGGTACGGCGAAACATGGGTTATGTGATCATGATCTGTCCAAAATCGTAGAAAACACTTTTGATCTGAGGCCCGGGGGCATTATCAATCACCTCGGACTCAAAAAACCAATCTATCAGCAGACTGCTGCCTATGGCCATTTTGGGCGCATTCACCTCCCCTGGGAGCAACTAGATGCCGTAGAAAAATTGCGGAGACACGCGGGGTAGCATTCCGTCTGAATGAAAAAATATTCTGCATGATACGCTCATCCATCACCACACTGCTGACCTTGTTTTGTGTGGTGACCGCCGTTGCGCAGGATCATCGCATAGAAGCCGTCCAGTCCCTTCCAGAGGCTTCCCGCAGTTTTGTTGCGGAGTTGAATATCTGGACGGACTTTTCCACAACCCGGACAGCAAACGGGCGGATTGATGACGAACTGGGCATCCTGCGGGCCGCCTACCGGCTAAGTCTGGATATGAATCCGGAGTCCACGCTGGAGGCTACCGTAAGGTCATGGCTGGCACGGGATGGGGAGGACTTCGGGATTGGTGCGCCGGAGGCGCTGCAGCTGGTGCAGAAAAAAGAGACCTTTGGCGCCCATCACCTGACCTTTCAGCAGACGCTGGCCGGTGTTCCGGTTTATGGCCGCTTTGTGCATGTAAACCTGAACCGGGCCGGATTGCCCGTGATGGCCATCAGCGGCTACGCCCCCCATCTGGAACGCGTGGATGCATTTCATCCTGTACCTGCGCTCAGCGCAACGCAGGCCGAATCTCTGGCACAGCGTGCCGTCTCCAGAGATGGAGCAATCTCAACCCCTGCCGAACTTCTGGTCCTGCCCGGCCAGCCGCCGCGGCTGATCTGGCGAATAGTTGCATGGCGGGACGATACCCCGGAAGAATGGGAGGTTCTCCTGGATGCCAATACCGGACAGTTGATCCAATTACTGGATCAGCGCGTGTACTCGCACGCTCACCCGGATCCGCCCCCCTCCAAAGTGGATGGGGAGGGGCAGGTATGGCTGTATGATCCGCTGACCGCCTCCGGCGCGTCCTATGGAGGCGACTATGTCGACAACAATGATAAGAATAACGCAGCACTGTCTGCTCTGCTTCAGACCGTTACACTTCAGGATATTGAACAAGGTGACGACGGAAACTACCGGCTGCGGGGACCGTGGGTGAGAATTACCGGTGAGGATGCGCCCGTAGAGAGTGATCCGACGGACTTTAAGTATACACGGGATAATCCGAATTTTGAGGCGGTCATGGTGTACTACTATATTGATATGAGCGAGCGTTATATCCAGTCTCTGGATGTAGGAAGATCTCCACCGTCTCGCCCGATATCCGCGGATCCCTATGCATTTTCGCAGGATAATTCCTATTACCTTCCGTCAAGGAGATCCCTGCACTTTGGATATGGCGGCGTGGACGATGCCGAGGATGCCGGCGTGATCCTGCACGAGTACGGCCATGCCATCATGCATCACCATCTTGGATTTAGGACACGTCCATTACAGGAATGGGGAGTTCTTGGTGAGGGGTTTGGTGA
Source organism: Rhodothermales bacterium (assembly GCA_022821875.1). Taxonomy (GTDB): domain Bacteria; phylum Bacteroidota; class Rhodothermia; order Rhodothermales; family Bin80; genus Bin80. Next base: position 6,942 of record JAJECV010000032.1, on the reverse strand, counting down.
TTATTGGGCGGTTTCTTACCGCCGGGATCTTATGGATCGTGGACTGGTTCCTGCAAGAGACTGGAAGCAGGTCTTCCCCTGGGATGGCGTTGCCTGGGGAGGGCGCCGCGTCGACGGGAATCATGACTACGATGTGATCCAGAGGGACTGTAGAGGCACATGCAATATCTATACCTACGGACGAACCTGGGCGAGCCTGATGATGAAACTGTGGGAACGAATTGGCCGTGAGAATGCGGACCGTCTGCATCTAGCCGGGTTTTCATATCTGGAGCCCAGTAATTTCAAGCTTCCCGACATGGTTGAAGCACTTATCATGGCCGACGAAGCTCTGAATAACGGACAATATACTGCCGATATTTATGAAATCTTTGAACCAAAAGGATTTATCGATTCCCCGAATGGGATTCCCGCCATTACCCACACCCCTCTGGATTGGCATATGGATCTCACGCTTCCCCTGAAACTGGACGCGGATATTGAAGTGACCGAGTTTTCGATCACCAGCGCGGATCTCCACTACCGCCTGGATTCGGGAGAGTTTGAAATAAAAGCATTGACGCACGAGGGGGGCACCAGATGGAGTACCGAACTCATGTTTCCTGCATCGGCCGTGCTTCTGGAGTACTATTTTCGGGCTTCATCGGAAGTGGCAGCGGCGACCCGGCCGCGATCCGCGCCTGAGGACCTCTGGTCTGTACGTTTAGGGCCGGATACCCAGGCCCCAGCGATCACCTACACGCCTGTAATGCATGTAGTGCCGGAAGAAGTTCGGGACCCGCTCTCCATCCAGGTGACCGATGATAATGCCGTGTCCCGGGTTACACTTGCCTATACCATTCACGAACCGAGACAGGAACGAACGACTTCCGGCACGCTTGAATTGCAGCGCTCAGGCAGCAGCACCTATACCCTGAAGATGCCATTTCCTGATGTTCCTGAAAGCGCCTTGCCGGGGGTATGGGTAGAGTATCAAATTATAGCATATGATGTTGCAGATCCGCCAAACAGGGCAGTATTTCCGCCTTCGGAGGCACCGCAGTTGCGACTGGATGCGATCCCCGGCCCCAAGCAGCTTGGCGTATGGAATCCTGAAGATTGGCCAAATTTGGGCGGCGGCGAGTGGGCTTCCAGGGAGGATGGGTTCGAATATGAGGGCATGCTCTGGGTGACGGCACCTGATGGACCGTACAGTGACAAACCCGCTCAGAGTCTACTCTCTTTCCCCGAGGTTAATGTTGTCGGATACCCCGATGCGCATCTGGAATTCTGGCACTGGCATGACTTTGAGCACTCGAATGTTCCCGGGCCAGGAGAGGCGGGCGGCATTCTTTATGATGGCGGGCAGATTCAGTTTTCAACGGACGGCGGGCAGTCCTGGAGCGTTGCCGAGCCGCAGTGGGGCTATAACGGGGACATTGAATCCACGCTCTCGAATCCGCTGTCGGGGACCCGTGCCTTCGGAGGGTCCAGTTTTGGCTGGCGCCGGGTCCGTGTACCTCTGCCGGATGCACCTGCAGGTGCTTACCGCTTTGAAGTCCATACACGGCTTGCGTTTGGAACTGGGACCGGGAACTCAAATGCCACCACGGACAATTATGCAGGATGGGCCGTTCGGGATATACGTGTCTTTACCGATCCGCCGGTGGAGAAAACCCCGCCCGTGATCCACCGTGCTCCGCTTGCGCATCAGTTTATCCCTCCCGGTAAAACAACAACAACCATGCAGGTCGCTGCATCCGACGATACGGGGATTGAATCGGTTCGTCTGTATCTGTACAGATCCGATCAGGCACAACTGCCGTTTCTGGGAGACTATCGGCTCAATCCGCTGTGGACGAACCCGGACGGGTTCCGTGCATCCATTCCCATACCGGATCTTCCGCCGGGTGCAGAGTTGGGCTACTACATCATGGTCCGGGATTTTGACAGTAATCTTCGCATTCTTGGCGAAGAGCCGCCTGGAGAACTTCTTAAACTGTATGCCCCTTCTCGTACCCCGCAAACGGCATTGACCAATGGCCGCCTTAACGGTACATGGACGGATTCCGAAGAGGGTTATCTTGCGCGAACCAACACGTCTGAACGGCAGTCGTCCCTCGTATTGGCCCCCGCCTATTTTGCGGATCGTCCAGCACGAACGATGCTGCGCCTGCGTCACGCCTATCAACTGAGTGATGAAAGTCTGGGGCAGATAAGTGTAACCGAGGATGGTGGCGGAACATGGAATGCGTTGGTATCCGGCACCGGTTATTCTGACATACACCAGTCGGGCATAGATGTATTTTTCGGGAGTTCTCCTGAAGTCGTTGAGTCGTGGTTTGATCTCACATCTCTGCGGCAGCCCTATCAGCTGCGTCTGGATTTAATTCGGGGAAGACAGCAGAGAGCAGATGGGTTCTGGCAGGTTTTCAGTGCAGAGTACTACCATTTAGAGCGAGATACACCGGCAATTCCTTCCCCCGATGATCTTGTACTCTATCCAAACTTCCCGAATCCATTCACCGGCGAGACGACCATCAATTATATCCTCCCGGAAGCCACAGATGTGCGGATCACGGTCTATAATCTTCTTGGTCAGAATATTCAGAATGTGACGGACAGGAGACATGAGGCGGGGGGGTATGCAATCAACTTAAACCTACATGGCTTTGCGCCCGGTGTATACTGGATCCGGATGCAGGCCGGTAATAAACTTCTGCAGCAGTCGATCACGCTTGTGCGCTAAACGAACGGAAGGGGACGATGCGGGTTTGAACGCTGCCAACTTATTTAAATCAAATTAATCCATGGATCATTTGGAGGGAAAGTACAAAGTGCGTGACCTGCGTCTTGCTGACAACGGTCGTATGCGAATTGAATGGGCCGAAAGCCGGATGCCCGTGCTGATGCGTCTGCGTAAGCAGTATGCAGATATTCAGCCGTTCAAGGGGTACAAGATCACCGGCTGTCTGCATGTCACCAAAGAGACTGCTGTACTCATTGAAACTCTGGCCGCCTGCGGTGCCGAAGTTTCATGGAGCGGATGCAACCCCCTTTCAACGAATGATGAGGTGGCCGCCGCGCTGGCGCTTGGTGGAATTGAAATCTATGCCTGGTACGGGCAGGATGTTGAGGGCTTCTACTGGAGTATCGACCGGACCATTGACGAAGCTCCGGATACCACATTGGATGACGGGGCGGATCTGATTTTCACGATCCATAAGCGGTTTCCACACCTTGCGGATCATATCATTGGCGGGAGCGAGGAAACCACCACCGGTGTGCAGCGGCTGCGTGCAATGGCAGATGATGGGAAACTCCTTTATCCGGTGTATGCTGTGAATGATACGGAAACCAAATGGGACTTTGACAATGTCTACGGAACCGGGCAGTCCACACTGGACGGGATCCTGCGTGCCAGCAGCGTGCTTCTTGCCGGAAAGAATCTGGTCGTGGCGGGCTATGGACACTGCGGCCGGGGCGTTGCCATCAGGGGGCGCGGAATGGGTGCCAATGTGATCGTGACCGAGGTGCGCCCTGCAGCGGCCCTCAAGGCAACTCTGGACGGGATGCGTGTCATGCCCATGGAGGAGGCCGCCCGTATCGGGGATGTATTTGTGACGGCAACCGGGATGAAAGATGTGATTCGAGGATCGCACTTTGACTCGATGAAGGATGGAGCAATTGTCTGTAATACAGGGCACTACGATGTTGAGTTAAACTTGGTTGAACTCTCCGAACTCGCAACCGCGAAACGGGATATCCGCCCCAATAACCGTGAGTATACGCGATCTGACGGAGCCAGAATTTATGTGCTGGCAGATGGGCGGCTGGTCAACCTTGCGGCAGCAGAGGGGCATCCCTCCGAAGTAATGGACATGAGTTTTGCCAACCAGTTTATGGCCCATCTGGGATTGATTCAGGCCAAAGAGAGCGGGGAGGAACTGCCACGTAAGGTGATTGACCTGCCTGCCTCGGTCGATGAAGAGATTGCCCGCCTGAAACTGGATACAATGGGGCTCAGGATTGACGCACTGACCCTGGAACAAGAGAGGTATGCGAGTGACTACTCGGCGGGCACTTAGACATCCCACTCCAGAATGTCCTCTTCGGATTTTTCTTTGGTTTTCCACTCCTCCGCATCAGGCAGTGGGTCTTTGCGCTCAATGATATTGTAGTCCTGCTCCTGCCATTTTTCTGCAAGGTAGGTGTTCCAGTCGGCGTAGTGCGCCCACTTTTCAGGCACCTCGTCATCTGGATAGATGGCCTCTACCGGGCACACCGGTACGCATGCATTGCAATCAATGCACTCATCAGGATGGATAACCAGAAAGTTTGGACCTTCATAAAAACAATCTACAGGGCATACCTCTACGCAGTCGGTATGCTTACAATTAATACACGGTTCGGTAACGATGTATGGCATGTTTTAAAAATGATTTCGCTTGGAGATAAATATAGAACAGTGGATCTGACTCACCTTGAAGATAGGCCAAACCCCCGCTTTTACCCATTGAATCCCTGATTGGTCCAATCTATGATTAACACCCGCCAAGCGCTATCGGATCTGTGTTTCCGGATGAGGGCATTTTCTTCTGTCGCTCTGGACACCGAGTTTATATCCGGCAAACATCCTGAAACGGTTTTATCTATTGTGCAGGTGGGGTTCAGCAGCGGGGAAGCCTGTCTCATTGATGTGCTGGCTTTTGATGATTTACGCCTGTTGAAGCCTGTTCTGGAGGACACGGCGATTGTCAAGATCCTGCATGATGCCAGCCAGGATCTTGGTCTGATTGCGAGCGCAACTGGTGCAACGCCGAGAAATATTTTTGATGTCAAACTTGCCGCCCGCCTCCTTGGGGCAGGGAAAAACTATTCGCTGTCTGAGCTGGTGCAGAATTTCTGTGGCATTCATCTCTCAAAAAGTCAGCAGCGATCCAACTGGTTACGCCGCCCCCTTTCTCCGGCCCAGCTCAGGTATGCGAAAAAGGATGTTCTCTACCTGCATCAGATCCGCGAATCTTTGCTCTCTCGCGCAGTGAAGATGCGGCGCACTTCCTGGCTGGAGCAGGAGATGGAGATATTCAATGATCCGGCCGGCTACCGGCCTCCGACTCCTGCCGAGCGGCTCCTGAGTGCTCCCGGCACGCTCAAATTTACTCCGCAGCAGTGCGCTGTGCTCGCAGCGGTTGCGGACTGGCGCACGAACACCGCGCTGAAGACTGGCATGCTGCCAAAGCATTTTCTGCGGGATAAAGAAATTTTGCAGTTAACAAAGAGGCGGTGTAAAAAACCTGACTTCGTCCGAAGAGCCTGTCCATCTTTACCGCGCCAACACGAGATTAAACTTGCGAAGGTGATCAAAGCGGCGCTGAATACGCCGACTAGCGCATGTCCTGTCCCGCTTGCGCGGTACCCGCTCACCGATGCCGAATCCGCCCAGGTGCATCTTTTGCTGGCAGTCGTTGCCAGCCGGGCGTTTGAGTACGGGATTGAACCCGAGTTAATTGGGACGAATGCAAGTCTTAGAGATGTTGTCCAGACCCCGGAAAAGCCATCGAATCTATTAAAAGACGGCTGGCGTAAGGATATCGTAGGTCGGGAGTTGATTGAGATCCTGCGGGGCAAATCGTCTGTGTCCTTGCAGGACGGAGCCGTCAAGATTCACCGACTTCTTGAATAACAGACCGCAGGTCAGTCAGAAGATTGCGAAGGGCCGGATAGTCTATGTTTTGCTCTGCATGTGCATAAGGAACCCAGAAGACTGCATCAATCCCCTCTTCCAATGCAGGCACAAACTGCGTGGACTCGGATGTAAACGCATACCAATAGGTCGTTTTTATCTCAAAGAAGCCTGCCCGTCGATATCCATGCACGGTCGTTCCCAGTAACCTGCCCTGAACTAAATCACGAATCCCGGTCTCTTCCTGCAATTCCCGTACCGCGCAGTGGGCAATGGATTCGCCGGGGTCAAGTTTTCCCTTGGGGAGGTCCAGAACTCCGTGCCGCCGGATGCAAAGAAGCTCATCTGTGGTCCGGTTCAGGATGATCCCGCCGGCAGCAGTTACTGCACGGGGCGGAGCATAGGGATCTAAATTCATGATTGCGTTCGGGGGAATGCATTCCGAGTAGTATGCGGAACCAATTCGCCTGAGATGGATGAGAGCATTCCGATCCATCACAAGAACCGCCTCAGTCTCTAGTTGCCGGGCTTCGTTTAAATTTCCCAGTAACAATCCGCCCTTTGCAATAGACGGCATCTCATTCAGGTTACATGCACAGTAGAGGAACACTTATACGGGAGAATTAAGATGGGGTGGTTGGGGGACTACTGGACCGGTTCAAAGATAAGGCTTCAGATAATTACGCAGCAACTGCCGGATGTCAGAGCTCCAGGAAGAGATCCTCGATATGAACCCGCTTCGTCGGATTTCTTCTATGCCGATGGACATTCGTGACAATGACGGTGAAAGACATCAGATACACAGAACAAATCGGACAGATTCCAGTGTCTTCCCAGATCCAGCGGAAATTCAGCCGCACCAGCCAGTTCCTCCGGTTCGGATGTTATTCTACAAAATGGAACAAGACGGCCCCTTATTCTATTTTAAGCTTCAAAATGGAATAAGAATGCAAAAATCCGTCATGGCCCAATTGAGGTATCCTTCATGAAACGCACGAAATCCGGGCACCATGTTGCTGCCGGAATAAATGGGTTCACGGTCGAAGCATTTGTTCCGGCCAAACTCCCACCTGTCCCCCCATTGAAAATCAGGGGATCGCTTCCTCAGCTCCAGGAACAGGCGCTGCTCGCACTAGCCCATCTTCGTCACCTGATCTGTTAATTTACGGATATTTAGAAAATTTTCACCCTCTGATCTCGCCTGGAGGTGCGTAATCGTATATTTTTCGTCAAAAACTCTATGTAGTGCTATAGGTATTGGAACTGGTTCGCCCCAC
>JAJECV010000084.1 GCA_022821875.1 Rhodothermales bacterium | reverse complement strand
GGACCAGACAAGATCGCTCTTTGGTACCGGACGCAAAGCGCTGTCCGGCAAAGGGATTGTGGTGGACAATTCCCAGGATACGGTCATTGAGATTCCGCACGGATCCATGGATCTTGTGATCATGAATCCGCCCTTTACCCGGCCCACCAACCATGAAAAGACCGGGGTTCCGGTTCCTTCGTTCGCCGGGTTTCGGACCGAGGAGGACGAGCAGGCCAAAATGTCGGCCCGGCTTCAAAAGATCCGGAAAACCCTGACCGGGCCGGCCGGCCACGGCAATGCGGGACTTGCCTCAAATTTTATTGACTTGGCGCACGCCAAACTGCGTTCCGGTGGAGTTCTGGCCCTTGTGCTGCCTGCCTCGTTTGTGCAGGGGGCTTCCTGGAAAAATGCGCGTGCGCTGATCCGGCGGCATTACACGGAGATCCTGATCGTGGGGATTGCAACTGACGGGAGTATAGACCGGGCGTTTTCTGCGGATACGGGGATGGCCGAAATACTTCTGGTGGCCACGCGTAAAACGTCAAAAGACGAGGAGAATCGTGCGCAGATCGTGACCGTTAATTTGTTGTCCAGGCCCAAGACGCAGTTAGAGGCCCTGATTACGGCCCGCAGGGTGGAAGAAAAGCGAAGGGATACGAGGGTCGCCGCGGGAAGCATTCGGTTCACGGCAGGTCACGATGCCGGCAGTTTCTTTCGCTCCGGAGGGTGGGGTGGATTTGGTGTACGGGAACCGTCTCTGGTGGTCTTTATGGAGTTCCTGGAAGAGGGCAGGCTACTGCTGCCTCGGATGGCCTCGGCAATGTCTGTGCCGGTTTGTGAACTGGGACAACTCGGCAGACGGGGTTTTTTAGACCGGGATATTAACGGACGCACCAGCAGTGGACAGGTGCGTGGCCCCCTGGATATTGAGGCACTGCCCCCGTCGCCGGAATATCCAGTGTTATGGGGACACGACACATGGCGTGAGCGTCAGTTGATCGTGGCACCGGATTCGCAGGGGCGAAGCCGGGAAGGCTGCCGGGAACAGGCCGCAAAGCTCTGGCGGGATGGCGCATCCCGGTTGCATTTTAATCTTGATTTTGGGCTTGCATCACAGGCACTGGCCGCGTGCCTGACCGAAAAACCGTGTATTGGCGGAAGAGCGTGGCCGAGTTGGATCGCCAGAGAGCAGTGGGAGATTCCACTGGTTCTCTGGGCCAACACCACCATTGGGCTGATCTCTTTCTGGTGGGCAGGAACACGTCAGCAACAAGGGCGATCCAATCTGACGATCTCCCGACTTCCCCAATTCCTCTCCCTGAATGCCAGACAGCTTACCAAAGAACAACTTGATCAGAGCAGGAAAATATTTGACGACTTTCGGGGCAGGAATTTCCTGCCCGCCAATGAAGCCTACCGGGATGAGGTGCGCATGGCTTTGGATCGGGCGCTATTGATAGATCTTCTGGGGTTTAAGGGGCGGGTGCTGGATCATCTTGCAATCCTGCGCGAACAGTGGTGCAATGAGCCCAGTGTACATGGGGGAAAAACATCGAAGCCCGAAAGTTGACCGTTAAACTCATAATCTGTATAAGTAAAACCATCCCTCAATTTTCGGACAAACAGAAATCGATGAGTCAATCATGGAGGTGTACAAAGAGCAGCGACTGTGGGGATTATAAGGTGTTTAAGGTACGTCAGGATGATTGTGAGTCTCCGCGAACCGGCCGGATTCATAATTTCTATGTTCTGGAGGCTTCGGACTGGGTTACGATTATTCCTGTAACTCCGGAAGGTAAGCTTGTCTGTATTGAGCAGTGGCGGCCGGGAACCGCGGCGGTAGAACTGGAATTGCCCGGCGGAATGATTGATCCGGGAGAGGTCCCTGAAGAAGCGGCAGCCCGTGAACTGCGTGAGGAGACGGGCTATGCAGCGAAAGCCTTTACCCGGCTCGGCTCCATGTCTCCGAACCCCGCAATTCTAACCAACCGGTGCCATTTTTTTCTGGCCTCTGATGCAACTCCGCAGGGAGCGCAGGAACTTGATTCCGCCGAAGCGATTGATCCGGTCCTGATTGATCCTGCCAGGATTCCCCAACTGATTGCCGACGAAATCCTGCGTCATGGTATCATCATCGCAGCCTTATATTATTACGATTTATATCTGAAAAGTGAACCAGGTGTATAAGGGACATCAGTTTTCCTGGAACTCACGGCGGGAGTTCCTCAACAGGATTCTGTTTGAATCTGCAACCCCGCTTGGGCGGGGAAGCGATATTGTCCTTTTTATCATTATTGTCGCCAGTGTGATTGCAGTTCTGCTGGAAAGTATTGATCAGGTAAGCGCACGTCACGGGAGGCTGCTCATTGGCCTGGAGTGGGGCTTTACGGTGGTTTTTACCGTTGAGTATATTCTGCGGCTGTATTGTTCCCGGAATCCATCCGGGTATGCCCGCAGTTTCTTTGGAACCGTGGATTTGATGGCAGTGATTCCAACCTACCTGAGTTTGTTATTACCTGGATCTCAGGCCTTGATTGTGATCCGTATTCTTCGCCTGCTGCGCGTATTTCGTGTACTGAAACTGGTACAGTACAGCAGGGCCGGGCTTCATTTACTGTATATGCTTCAGGAGAGCTGGCAGCGAATCTGGGTATTTGTGCTTGCATTGTCGCTGCTGGTCACCACATTGGGCTCCATGATCTATCTGATTGAGGGGCCTGAAAACGGGTTTGCCAGTATTCCCCTGAGTATGTATTGGGCGGTCGTCACACTGACCACGGTCGGGTACGGCGATATCTCTCCGCAGACTCCGCTGGGAAAATTCGTTGCGGCGATGGTGATGGTGATCGGTTATGCGATCATCGTGATGTCGATCAGCCTATCAAGTCGCAGTTTTAAGCGGACGACTCCGTGTATCCGCTGCCGGGAGACGAGGGTGGAAAAGGGCGCTGAGTTTTGCAAATACTGCGGGCATCAGTTCCACCAGCACTAAAGAATCACTTCGACGGCGGGAGGGCGCATATTGTAATTGGACGACATCACCCGCCCGTATGCCCCTGCCATTGCAATCAGGAGGACATCGCCTTCCACCGTCTCCGGCAGTCTGCGGGCTCGTCCGAGAATATCGCCGGTTTCGCAGATCGGTCCAACGATGTCTGCTGTAATACTCGGGGCTTCTCCGAGTCGGGTCAGGTTTACAATTCGATGATAGGATCCATAGAGTGCGGGGCGGATCAGCGAGTTCATCCCGGTTTCGACCCCGATATAATATGCCGCTCCTTTACGTTTCACCTGGGTAACGCGCACTAAAAGCACCCCACTCTGGGCGACCAGATATCTGCCCGGCTCAATCCACAGTTCAAATTGCGGACAGGTTTCACGGAATTGCTGCAGACTTTCTTCGAGGACTTCCAGGTTCAGGGGGACGGCCCCGGGTTTTTCCGGCACTCCGAATCCTCCGCCGACATTGAGATGGGTGACTTGCGAAAACTGTTCGGCGATGGAGGCCAGAGCATACGCCGTTGAACTCCAGGTATCCGGGGTTAAGATGCCGCTGCCCACATGGGCGTGCAGACCGGTAATCCGGATGTCATGTTTTTGTACGATGTTCTGCACCGCCGCCAGATCATTCGGCGCAATCCCGAACTTTGATGCGGTCCCGGCGGTCCGCACGTGTTTGTGGTGTCCACGGCCATGTCCTGGGTCAATCCGGAGAATGACTGCGCGGCCCCGAAAGATTTCCGGCCACAGCTGGAGTGCTCTTGTGTTCCCTACAGTGACATGCCCCGCCAATTCATATCCCAGTGCAAATTCTTCTTTCGGTACGAAATTGGGGGTAAACAGGATCTGATCCGGATCAATACCGGGAAAAAGGTTATGAACATAGCGTAATTCGCCTGGAGAGACACATTCAAATCCGATTCCCCGCTCATAGATTGTCTGGAGTATTTCAGGATTCCAGCACGCCTTCATCGCATAAAAGGAGCGATCTGCACTTTGAAGCACAGCCATGCGGGAGATGGTCTCATTCAGACTCGCCCGGTCGTAGACATAGCAGGGAGCAGAATCAGATGCCAGTTCAAGCAGGCCGGCGCGGCGCGTTTTCCACCAGGATACCGGCAGGGGCGTGTCAGGAGAATCAAACAGTTCACGATAGGTGGGTCCAAAGAGATCATCCGGTCCAATCTGGCTGAAGATCTGGCTGTGCAACTTGTTCGTCAGGCGCTGCGCGTGCAGATTGTCCGCCACAAACGTCAAATTCAGGTCGCTGGCGGCCTGGGTGACGAGGTAAATTTTCTGTTCATCCAGGACCTCAAGTGCAGGCCCCAACTCGTGCAGGACACTGCGGATATTTTGCCCGACCATACTGACCGCTGCACATCCGCGGATACATTTTGCCTGACAGAATTCATTCAGGTCCGACAGCAGCGCCTCCACCGCAGATTCTTCCAGAGAAAACCCATAGACCGAATCAATGGAGAGAGTCACATTGGTTTCAGAGGTGGCCACCATGCCGATGGAGAGGCCCTGCCGCTCAAACGCGGTACAAACCTTTGCCAGGAATCCAACCGAGTGCCACATGCGCGGAGTTTCTACAGCAATGAGGGTCAGATCCGTACAGGCAGCGATGGCTTTAACCTGGGCACCGTAACTGTGAGTTTCTGCGCTGATCACGGTTCCGCGCAGATCCGGGTTTGCTGTGGAGCGTACATGGAGGGGGATTTTCTGGGGGCGCAGCGGCTCGATACATCGGGGGTGCAGGATTTCAGCGCCGGAACTGGCAAGTTCCTGAGCTTCACTGTATTCGAGTTGCCTGAGCAGGCGTGCCCCCGGGATCTGCCCCGGATTGGCGGTGAACATGCCTGGGACATCGGTCCAGATTTCCAGTCGTACGGCTTCCAGTTTACTTGCAAAGTAGGCGGCGGATGTATCCGATCCTCCCCATCCGGTCAGTACGGTCCGATTCTGCGCATCACTGGCAATAAAGCCCTGCGTGATAAAGATGTCGGTATCCATCTGCTGCAGTTCGGGATCTGGATCATGGTTACATTGAGCAGACAGAAATTCTTCATGGGGGGGAATACGGGGGATGGGGGAGGATTTCAGGAGGGTGCGTGCATCCATCCATTGGATTTGAATATTCTGCATTTCGAGAAACGCTGCCCCCAGTGTGGTAAGCATGAGTTCTCCGATAGACAGGATCCGTGCACGAAGGGGTGGTCCGACATCCCGGGTCAGGGAGGCTCCGTAGGCGAGCCGCTCCAGTTTCTGAAGCAGTTCCCTGAGCAGCGCTTTGCCATCAAGTCCGAGTTCCCGGGCGAGTTCAAGGTGCCGTTTACGGATGGCTTCCAGCGGCTCCTCGTAGTTTCCATGCAGGGCCGCATCAATTAATCCTTCCAGTGCGCGTGAGGCACCCGAGGCGGCGGAGCACACCAGACATACCCGCTCCCCATTTGCCCGGCGCGCCCGGATAATACGGGCAATCGTGTTCCAGTTCTTTCTTGAGGAAACACTTGTGCCACCGAACTTAAGTACAACCCAGGGAGTCACTTTTCTGATCATTCCGTATACATGGCCAATCTTTAACGATGGTGTTTATGGTCTATTTTCCGTCATTCTCGGGGCCAGTGCCGCGTTGAACGCTCAGAGATCAAAACGGTGCGATGGACGGGAATGCTCTGCCGAAATGAAATGAAGCTTGCGGCGGGCGGGAGATCACTTTGGAATGGAGAACGGGTTCAGTTGGGAACCTTTTTTATAAAACCCCATAAGTGTTCCAGACGGTAGAGGGGATTGCATTTTTTGAAAATAATTTGCCGGTTACGGGCTGATCTGAGGAAATTATCCTATTTTTAGAGAAAAGGGGAAATAGATCATGGTCAGAGCGGCTGGGGCATGATCCTTTCCTTTTGTGGAAATCACGCAGGTCCTGTTTCTCTATTTTGTCTGCGGTTTTGTGATATCTTTATCATAGCAGTCTGTAGCAGTTGGATGAGAGTTTTGAGCATACTTGTGCTGACGTTTTTCTGGTCGGTCGGGACTGCTTTGTGTCAGTCTGGCGTAGAACCCGGGGTTCATTCGCCTCTCCCCGCTACCTTGCATCGTGTGACATCTGAATTGACCGGAGACCTGCAGAGCGATTTTGAGGGATATCTTAGGGTGAATTGGTTACCGGACGGGGGAGAATTTTTATTAGATGACGACTTGCGCGGGCAGCCGTTCGATTTGGAATTTACGGTTAGGCTGCTCCGTGATCCAGGTCATGAAGAATGGGAGGTGACGATAGCACAATTCAAAAATACTACGAGAGAGCCGAGCCTGCAAATTAGTCATAGTAAACTGTTATTCGACACCGATAATTATAAGGAGAAGCAGACCGTTACGGTATCCCACACGGGGAAGCCTATCATAGAGGTCAGGGAGATATGGTTCGCCGTATCACTCTGGAGGAAAGGAGGCAGAAGACTGGATTTTGTTTACAGTGCCATCAGGGTTAACGATGAGGGCAAGCCAAAGGTCAGTTTGTCAGCAGCCCCAAATCCAGTGGATGAAGGCGAAAAGGTCACGGTCACGGCGACGATTGACCCCCCGGATATGCACAGGGATGCATTCATTCCGATGAGTATGCAGATTACCCAGAAAACCCTGGGTGACTTTGGTCAGGATAAAAAATGTCGTCGTTCGGTAAATCAGAATCCTCAAATTCAGATCAAAAGAGGTGAAAAGACGGGGACTTATTCGTTCTGGATATGTGACGATAATGAATCAGAGCCGATGGAGCGTACTTTGCTCCAAATCACTGATGAATTACCGATGTGGTTGGCGTATGGGAACCCGCAGGCGGAAGAACTTGAGATCAATGCCAGTGACAATGAGCCCGAGATTATCGTGGAAAAAGAATTTCTGACGGTGACGGAGGGGCAGACGGACGCGCTGAGGGTAAAGTTATCGCAGAAGCCGAAGCCCTCCGAGAAGGTGCAGATAGAGATCACCGGATATGAGAGGACGGATCTGGATACCACCGCCTCCAGGCCATGG